>JBKGZF010000218.1:0-4711 GCA_046545715.1 Nitriliruptoraceae bacterium
GGCGCGGACCTGCCCCGCGGTCGTGGCGGTGCGCACCCGTGTCCAGGCGGTGCTCAGACGTCCGAGGTCGTAGGGCGGCAGGCTCGGTGCGCCCGCGAGCGTGGCCAGCAGGGCCTCGATGTTGAGCACCTCCCACCAGCCTGCGAGCGTCCTGACGAGCTCACCGCCGGCCGGCGGCAGCCAGCCCGCCAGGACCCGCAGATCCCACAAGGGCACCGCCGCGATGCTCCACTGGATGCCCGCGAACGGGGCGGCCGGATCCAGGCGAGCGTCGTACCGCCCGCCCTCGAGCTCGTGCAGGGCGGCGTCGAGGGAGTCGAGCCGGGCCAGGGCCCGCGCTCGGGCACCACCGAGACGCTGGTCGGCCAGCAGCCGGGCCCGTACGAGGCCGGCGTTCCACCCGATGCCGACGACCATCAGCGGGCCTCCCCACCGTCATCGGTGAGGATCCGCTCGATGATCCGATCGGCGAGCTCCTCGACCCGCGGACCGGCACGTTCGCGGATCTGCGCGGCACGCTCGTCTCCCGCCGCACGTGCGCGCTCGATCTCGTTCTCGATGTCCCGGCGTCGCGCTGCCGCTTCCTCGGCCTGGATCTCGTCGAGCTCGAGGTCCGCACGGCTGCGGATCCGCTCCGCCTCCTCCTCGGCCTCCTCCCGACGACGGCGGGCGAGCTGCTCCGCCTGCTCACGCACGTGTTCGGACTCGTGCTCGAGGTGGACGATCGCTCGCAGCACCTCGCTGAGCTCGTCGCGCAGCGCCGAGCGGCGATCAGCGGGCGCCGCCGGTGGGCTCTGCCGAGCCGGTGGTGACACCAGCCGACGGAACCGCCGCAGGTAGTGGGACAGCTCGACCATGTCACCACCGTGGAACCATGTGCCCGGCTGAGGTAGGGCAGAAGGCCCCGCAGGTGAGCGACCAGCGGCGGTGCGGAGTCCCAGCGGCCGGTGGCTGGCCGCCGCCGGGCTCGCTGCACGTCGTTGTTGCGGACATGCCTACCCTCGCCACTGCCCACATCAGCCCGCAGCATGCGCAGGAGTACGGAGCGTTCCGTGAGCGACACGATCACCGTCTACCACGACGACCGTCACGTCGAGCTCGACGCCGATGCGACGGCTCTGCAGGCGCTCAAGGCGCTCGATGCGATCCGCGGCCAGATCGTGGCGGCGAGGGTCGACGGCGAGCAGTGGGACCTCGATCGCCCGGTGAACGACGGCGCCCGGGTCGAACCCATCTACGCCGACAGCGAGCCGGGGCGCGCGATCCTGCGTCACTCCACCGCCCACCTGATGGCGCAGGCCGTCACGGACCTCTTCCCCGGGGCGAAGTGGGCGATCGGGCCACCGGTGGAGGACGGCTTCTACTACGACTTCGACGTGGAGCGGCCGTTCACCCCCGAGGATCTCGACGCGATCGAGGCCCGGATGCGCGAGCTGGCCGATGAGAAGCAGGCGTTCCGGCGCGTGGTGGTCTCCCGCGACGAGGCGCTCGCGGAGTTCGCCGACCAGCCCTACAAGCGCGAGATCATCGAGCTGGTGGATGCGGGCGAGATCGTCAGCGAGGTGGATGCGGCGCCGGACGCCGACGCCGGCGATCCCGGTGCGGGCGGGCCCACCTTCACCGTCTACCGCAACCTCCGGCCGGACGAGACCGTCGCCTGGTCCGACCTGTGCCGCGGCCCGCACGTCCCCTCCACCGACCGCATCCCGGCGTTCAAGCTGCTGCGCAGCGCCGGCGCCTACTGGCGGGGCCGTGAGGACCTGCCGATGCTCCAGCGCATCTACGGCACGGCGTGGGAGTCGCGCAAGGCGCTCGAGGCGCATCTGAACCTGCTCGAGGAGGCACGCCGGCGTGACCACCGCAAGCTCGGCCGTGAGCTCGAGCTGCTGCACTTCCCCGACGAGCTCGGGCCCGGCCTCTCGATCTTCCTGCCGAACGGTGCGCTCGTTCGCAAGCAGATGGAGGACTGGATCCGCGACGAGACCCTGGCCCGCGGCTACGAGCCGGTCTACACCCCGCACATCGCCAAGGAGGAGCTGTGGCGGACCTCCGGCCACCTCGAGAACTACGGCGATCTGATGTACCCCGCGATGGAGGTGGAGAACGCGGCCTACCGCCTCAAGCCCATGAACTGCCCCTTCCACATCCTGGCCTACTCCTCGCGGACCCGCTCCTACCGCGAGCTGCCGGTGCGCATCGCCGAGCTCGGCACGGTCTACCGCTACGAGCGCTCGGGGGTGGTCAACGGCATGCTGCGTGCGCGTGGCTTCACCCAGGACGACAGCCACATCTTCTGCCGCGCCGATCAGGTGGTGGACGAGGTGGTCGGCTGCATCCGCTTCGCACGCGACCTCTACGCGGCCTTCGGGCTCGGTGAGCCCTCGCGGGTGGCGGTCTCGACACGGCCGGACGCCAAGTCGATCGGCACCGATGAGCAGTGGGCCTACGCCGAGGACGCGCTCAAGCAGGCCGCAGCCGCCTCCGGCTTCAACTACGAGGTCGACGAGGGCGAGGGCGCCTTCTACGGGCCGAAGATCGACATCCACGCGCGTGACGCGCTCGGTCGCGAGTGGCAGCTGACCACGATCCAGGTGGACTTCAACCTGCCCGAGCGGCTCGACATCGAGTACGTCGGCGAGGATGGCGCCAAGCACCGGCCGTTCATGGTCCACCGTGCGCTGTTCGGTTCGATCGAGCGGTTCTTCGCGGTGATGCTCGAGTCCACCGGTGGTGCGTTCCCCACCTGGCTGGCCCCCGAGCAGGTGCGCGTGCTGCCCGTCGCCGACGACTTCGACGACTACGCGCAGCAGGTGGTCGACCAGCTGCGCGCGCGGCGGGTCCGTGCCCACGTGGACGCGGGCGACGCGACGCTCGGCAACCGGATCCGCGACGCACAGACCTCCAAGGTGCCCTACACCCTGGTGGTGGGTGGTACCGAGGCCGACGCGGGAACCGTCGCGGTACGGCCCTATCACGGGGACCAGCGCAAGGACGTCCCCCTCGCGACGTTCGTGGCCGAGATCGTCGACGAGATCGCGACCGGGGCCGCCGGAGGGGCGAGTTGACCTACAGCGACGACGTGCCCAGCTACCACGATCTGGCCGGCTGGTACGACGCGATCAACGAGGCCGCCGGCAAGGACTACGCCGCCGAGGCCGGCGCCGTGCTCGAGGTCATCACCGAGCTGCGAGGTGGGAGACCGACCTCGCTGCTCGACGCGGCCTGCGGGACGGGGCGCCACCTGGAGGCCTTCGCGGGCGAGGTGGACGACGTCGCTGGGCTGGATGTGTCCCCAGAGATGCTGTCGATCGCCTCCGGGCGGCTCGGTGCGGACGTCCCGTTGCACGAGGCCGATCTGCGCGACTTCGAGCTCGGCCGCACCTTCGACGCCGTGGTGTGCCTGTTCTCCTCGATCGGGCACGTCGCCGACGGCGACGAGCTCGACCGTGCGGTGACCGCGCTGGCGCGTCACGTCGCACCCGGTGGCGTGCTCGTGATCGAGCCCTGGCTCACCCCCGATCGCGTCCGGCCCGGCGGCATGCGCTCCCTCGACAGCGCCGAAACCGACGAGGGCGTGGTCGCCCGTGCGGCGACCTCACGCGAGGTCGGAGGCGTGCTGCTGGTGGAGTTCGGCTGGGCGGTGGCCACCACCGGGGGCGTCGCCACGCTGGAGGAGCGCCACCACCTGCCGCTGTTCACCCGGGAGCGCTACCTCGCCTCGGTCGAGGCCGCGGGGCTCGTCGCGAGCTGGCGTGATGACGTGACGGCGCTCAGGACCGGTCGCGGGCTGCTGCTGGGACGTCGGACCGATGGGACGCAAGGCGGGAGCGGATGACCGACGCGGGTGACGAGCGCGAGCGGATCGGCGAGGTGGTCCGTGATGCGCGCAGCGACCAGTCGCGGCTGCGCACCGACGACCTGCAGCGGTTGTGGGCGCCATGGCGGTTCGGCTACCTCCTCGGGGACGATCCGATCGAGGGCTGCCCGTTCTGCGTGCTACCGGAGCGTGGGCCCGAGCGCGATCGTGAGTCGCTGATCCTCCACCGCGGCCGGCACGCTTACGTGATCTTCAACGCCTACCCCTACAACCCCGGGCATCTGATGGTGGTGCCCTACGACCACGTCGCCGACCTCGAGGACCTTGATGCCGAGGTGGCGGCCGAGGTCTTCGAGCTGGGGCGCCGCAGCGTGGCGGTGCTCAAGGAGCGGGTCGGCTGCGCGGGCGTGAACCTCGGCATGAACCTCGGCGCCGCCGGCGGAGCGGGGATCAGCGAGCACCTGCACCTGCACGTGGTCCCGCGCTGGGTCGGCGATACCAACTTCATGTCGGTGATCGGCGCGAGCCGGGTGCTGCCGCGGGCGCTGGAGGAGATGTACGACGTCGTCGCGCCCGGTTTCGCCTGACCCCCGGTCGCTGGCGAGGTTGTCGGTAGAGTCACCACCTCACGACGTGTAGGTACCCGTGGCACTGCGCTCGAAGTTCCCTCACTACGTCGATGCGCTCACCGTCCCGGTCGGCCGGGGGCTGGCGCGGACCGGCGTGACCCCCAACTGGCTGACGACCGTGGGGCTGTTGCTGACCTCGGCGGCGTCGGTGCTGGTGGCCATCGACGAGCTGGTGGTGGGCGGCTGGCTGCTGGTCGCCGGTGGGCTGATGGACACCTTCGACGGGTCGGTGGCCCGTGCGACCGGGCGGTCCACGCCCTTCGGC
>JBKGZF010000219.1:0-4706 GCA_046545715.1 Nitriliruptoraceae bacterium
CTGGGTCCCGCCCCAGGCCGGCAGGATCGAGAGGAACACCTCCGGGAAGGCCAGTGCCCGCGCACCCGTCGACAACGTGCGGTAGTCGCAGTGCAGCGCGATCTCCAGACCACCGCCCATGCACGCACCATTGATGGCGGCAACGGTGGTCATCGGCAGTGCCTGCAGCCGGGCGAACGCGTCGTGGCCGTGACGACCGGCCTCACGCGCCCGATCGGCGTCCACCCCCGCGAAGGCGTTGAGGTCGGCGCCGACGGCGAAGATGTAGGGCTTGCCGGTCAACAGCAGGCCACGGACGTCCTCGGCGGCCTCCAGCTCGTCCAGCGCGTCGGACAGCGAGGCCAGGGCCGGCTCACCGAAGACGTTGGGCTTGGTGTGGTCCTGGCCGTTGTCCATGGTCAGCAGCGCGATCCGGCCGACGGGCCGGTCGGCGTAGGTCAGGTGGAAGCGGGTGACGGGCTCGTCGGACACGGGCAGCTCCTGGCAGGTCGGCGGTGGTCGCGATGGTCGAGGGTCAGGCGCGCTCCCACAGCACGGCGGCGCCCATGCCGAGGCCGATGCACATGGTGGTGATCCCACGCCTCGCATCCGGGTGGTGGTCGAAGTAGGTGGCCAGCTGCATCGCGAGGCGAGCTCCGGAGAACGCGAGGGGGTGGCCCATCGCGATCGCGCCGCCGTAGGGATTGACCTTGTCGGTGTCGATCGGCAGGCCGAAGTGGTCGAGGAACGCGACGCACTGCACGGCGAACGCCTCGTTCATCTCGACCACGTCGACGTCGTCGAGGGTCATCCCGGTGCGCTCGAGCAGCCGCTCGGTGGCGGGGATCGGGCCGTAGCCCATCGTCTCGGGCTCGACGCCGACGAAGGCGTAGTCGACCAGGCGCATGGTCGGGTCGAGCCCGTACTCCTCGACCGCGGACGCGGAGGCGAGCAGCACCCCGCCGGCTCCATCGTTGAGGCCGGCCGCGTTGCCGGCGGTCACCCGCCCACCGGGGCGGAACGGCGATTCGAGCTGGGCGAGCGACTGCGGGGTCGTGCCGGGACGGGGGTGCTCGTCGACGTCGACCAGCCGCCAACCCTCCGGCGAACGCACCGTCACCGGCACCACGTGCTCGGCGAAGATCCCGTCCGCCTGCGCCTTGGCCGTGCGCTCCTGGGAGAGCAGCGCGAAGCTGTCGGCGCGCTCACGGGTGACCTCTGGATGCTCGTCGTGCAGGTTCTCCGCAGTGGTGCCCATCACCAGCGCCGAGGGGTCGACCAGATCGTCGGCCAGGAAGCGCGGGTTGGGGTCGACCTCGGCCGCCATGGGGTGGTTGCCCATGTGCTCGACGCCGCCGGCCAGCACCAGGTCCTGGGCGCCCACGCGGATCGCGTTGCCAGCGTTGACGATCGCGGTGAGCGCACCGGCGCACATCCGGTCGATCGCGTAGCCGGGCACCTGGTTGCCGAGGCCAGCGAGGATCGCCAACGAGCGGCCGAGGGTCAGCCCCTGGTCACCGACCTGGGCCGTCGCCGCCCAGGCCACGTCGTCGATCGCCTGACCGCGCACCCCCGGCTGCCGCTCCAGCAACGCCCGGATCGCACGCACCGAGAGATCGTCGGCGCGCATGTGGGCGTAGTAGCCGGTGTCCCTGGCCCGGCCGATCGGCAGCCGTACCCCGTCGATGTAGTAGGCATCCGCGGTCAAGGCCGCACCTTCCGGTCGCTGGTGGCCTGCGGGGCCGAGCGTATGCGAACCTGGAGCGTCCGTTACAAATGCTGTCAGCGCCCCGCCTCGGCCTCGGCCTCCTCGATGGCGAGCTGGGTCTGCTCCCACCGCGCGAACAGCTGCGAGGCGCGCTCCTTGGCGGCCGCGTGCGCAGCGACCAGCTCCCGCACGCGCTCGCCGTCCTCGTAGGTGGCTGGCTCGGCGAGCACCCGGTTGAGGTCGGCCACCTCCGCCTCGGCGCGGCCGAGCTCCTCCTCGAGCCGCTCCACCTCGCGCTTGAGGTCACGGGTCGCACGGTGACGGGCGTTGCGCCGCTCGGCCTCCTCGCGCTTGGAGCGCCCCGGCCCACCGGCACCAGTGGTCGCACGCCCGTCCGGTGGTGGCCGGCGGGTGGTGGGGCCGACGGCCGCCATCGCCGCGCCACCGCCGGACACCGGCTCGCGACGGGCGAGCAGCTCCTCGAGGGTGTCGTCGAACCAGGTCGCCGCGCCACCACCCACCTCGACGATGGCGTCGGCCGACGAGCGGATCACGTGGCGATCGTGGGTGATCAGCACGACCGTGCCCGGGTAGGCGCGGATCGCGTCCTCGAGCACGTCGCGGGAGGCGAGGTCGAGGTGGTTGGTCGGCTCGTCGAGCAGCAGGAGGTTGACCGGGGAGACCATCGCCTTGGCCAGGCCCAGCCGCGTGCGCTCGCCACCGGAGAGCTCGGCGACCTGCCGCTCGGCCAGATCGCCGGGGAAGCCGAACGCACCCAGCATCGAGCGGTGGTTCAGCGAGCGGTGCCGATCCTCCAGGGCCGTGCGGAACTCCGTGAGCACCGTACGGTCGGGATCCATGATCTCGGCCTGATGCTGGTCCACGACCGCGGCGGCGACGTTCGAGCCCAGCGTGACCGTGCCCGCGGTCGGCTCGAGCTGGCCCGCGAGCAGCCGCAGCAAGGTGGTCTTGCCGGCCCCGTTCGGGCCGATCAGCGCCACCTTGCGTCCGCGCTCGAGCACCAGGTCGACCTGCGAGAGCACGGTGGTATCGCCGTAGGCGAGGTCGACGCCGGCGAGCTCGGCGACCACCCGTCCGGCCCGCGGAGGCTCGGGGAAGCCGAATCTGGCACGGACCGTGCGATCGTCGGGGACCTCGATCCGCTCGACCTTCTCCAGCTGCTTGATGCGCGACTGCACCTGACGGGCCTTGCTCGCCTTGTAGCGGAAGCGTTCGATGAACCGCTCCTGCTGGGCGAGCACGCGGTCCTGTTGAGCCTTGGCCGCCCGCAGCGAGGCCAGCTTCTCCTCGCGCTGGACCACGAACGACTCGAAGCCGCCGAGCTCGGCGGCGACGGTGCCGTGGCGCACGTCGTAGGTCGTGGCGGTCCCGGCCGCCAGCTCGATGATGGTGTCCGCGGTCGCGTCGATGAAGTCACGGTCATGGCTGACCAGCAGCAGCCCACCCGGGAGCTGGCGCAGCGTGGACTCCAGCCACCGGATCGTGTCGAGATCGAGGTGGTTGGTCGGCTCGTCGAGCACGAGCAGGTCGGGCTTGGACAGCAGCAGCCGGGCAAGGGCGACGCGGACCTGCCAGCCGCCGGAGAGTTCGGAGGTATCGCGCCAGGCGTCCTCGGCGGCGAAGCCGAGCCCGGCGAGCACCCGGTGGGCATCGGATTCGAGCTCGTAGCCGCCCAGCGATTCGAACCGGTCCTGGAGGTGCCCGTAGGTCGTGAGCAGCTGGGCCTGCTCGTCGCCCGAGGCCTCGCCCATCCGTGCCTCGAGCGAGCGCAGCTCGTCCTCGAGGTCGGTGATGTGGCGCGCCCCCTCCAGCACGTGCTCGAGCACGGTGCCCGAGGCACCGACGCCTCCGACGACGTCCTGGGGCAGCCAGCCGATGCGCAGGTCCTTCGGGCGTGAGACGCTGCCACGATCCGGCTCGCGCTCACCCAGCAGGGTCCGCAGCAGGGTGGTCTTGCCCGAGCCGTTGCCGCCCACCAGGGCGACACGCGACTGACGGGTGATCCGCAGCGTGACCGCGGAGAACAGCTCACGCCCGCCAAGCGTCACGCCCACCTCCGAGCAGCTGAGCACGACCGTGACCTTCATCGCTCGACCGACGGGGGGACGCGCTCCGAGGCTACCGCCGAGCCGCCCTACCCTCGCCGCCGTGCACCTGCTGTCCGTAGACCGCGTGACGGCGTCGGTGGAGGGGCGGACCCTCTTCGCCGACGCCTCGTTCGGCCTGACCTCCAACGACCGGGTGGGGGTGGTCGGCCCCAACGGCTCGGGCAAGACCACCCTGCTGCGCATCCTCGTCGGCGACCGTGAGCCCGACGGTGGCCAGGTCGTGCGCCGCTCGGGGCTGCGCATCGGCTGGCTGCCGCAGCTACCCGAGCTGCCCGACGGCCAGGCGCTGGACGTGGTGCTGGCCGGGGACCCGCTCGCCGAGCCGCACGAGGGCGAGCGGTTGCTCGCCCGGGTCGGGGTCGACCCCGCGCTGCCGGTCCGACGCTCCTCCGGCGGCCAGCAGCGCCGCGTCGCGCTCGCGCGCACCCTGCTGGCTCCAAGCGATCTGCTCGTGCTCGACGAGCCGACCAACCACCTCGACGTCGATGCGATCGACTGGCTCGAGGAGGAGCTCGCCCGGCGCAACGGCGGGCTGGTGCTGGTCACCCACGACCGCTACGTGCTCGATCGGGTCACCACGCGCATGCTCGACCTCGATCCGCCGGCGCCGGGCCGCCCCGCCGAGGTGGTGTGGCACGAAGGCTCCTACGCCTCGCTGCTCGATGCACGTGCGCAGCGGGCCGCGCTGCGCGAGCGGACGGCCGAACGTGCCCGGAACCTGCTGGTCAAGGAGGCCGCCTGGCTCCGACGCCGACCCAAGGCGCGCGGCACCAAGCCCAAGGCCCGCGTCGATCAGGTCGCCGAGCTCGCGGCGGCCGCCGGCGGCGATCCCGACGCGCGGCCACTGGAGCTCGGCACCGGCCGCACCCGGCTCGGTGACAGCGTCTACG
>JBKGZF010000220.1:0-4705 GCA_046545715.1 Nitriliruptoraceae bacterium
GGTGACGTCCTGGCTGGCTGGGGCTCTGAGCCTAGGTGCGGGCGTGGGGTCGCCCCGTTCCTGCGTCGCCTCGTGCTTCCCGCGGTCTGTGCTCTGTCCTCGGTGTCGGAGCGTCCGGGCAGCGCCGGTAGGCTCGCGCGCCATGTCCTCCCCACTGCCGGCGTTGCGCCGTGTCCTGCTGACCGCGCTGCTCACGTCGTTGGTGACCGCGTTGTCGGCCTCGATGGCCATGGCCCAGGACGAGGGAACCGACCCGAACGACGGTACCGACAGCGGGAGTCGGCGGGTCGAGGTCCTGCCGCTGCGCGGGGGCTTCATCGATCCCCCGGTCAGTGACCAGATCTCCGACCTGCTGGAGACGGCCGAGACCGATGGGTCGGAGCTGGTGGTCCTGCAGTACTCCTCGCCCGGTGGTGTGTCGGTCGACCTGGACGCCACCTTGACGGCGATCGAGGACTCATCGGTGCCGGTAGCGGTCCTGGTGGGCCCGCTCGGGACGGGGGCGCAGGCAGCGGGGGCGGCCGGCCTGCTGTGGCTGGCAGCCGACGTGCGTGCGATCGCCGATGATGCCGAGATCGGCCCCATCGAGCCAGCCGACCTCGCCGACCTCGACGGTGGCTTCCCTACCGCTGAGCGCACCGCTGAGCTGGTCGGTGAGGCCGGCGGCGACCCGCGGCTGGGGGAGCGTCTACTCGACGAGGCCGTCTCCGCCTCGGAGCTGCTGGACGGCGAGGTGGCGAGCGTCGGTGCGCCGAGCATCGAGCCGTTGCTGGTCGAGCTCGACGGTGTCACGGTGGCGACCGGGGACGGCGAGCAGCAGCTGCGCCTGCGCTCGGACGAGATCGACGTGCGCTTCCACTCCCTCGGCCTGGTCCGTCGCGTGCTGCACGCTGCAACGACCGCCCCGTTCATCTACCTGCTGCTGGTGGTCGGCCTCGGTCTGCTGCTGTTCGAGGTGTTCCAGCCCGGTTTCGGGGTGGCCGGACTCGCCGGCGTGGTCACCGTGGCGATCGGGGCCTTCGGCCTGACCGTGCTGCCGGTGACCTGGTGGGCGGTCGGCCTGGTCGTACTCGGGTTGATCCTCTACGCGGTCGACACCGCCATCGCCGGGTTCGGGCCGGTGACTGCGGCGGCGACCGCCGCCTTCGCCGTGGGTTCCTGGCGGTTCTACGCGGCCGATGCGCTGGCGCTCAACGGGTGGCTGATCGCGGCCACCACGCTCACGGCGCTGGTGTTCTTCGTGTTCATCATGACCAGCCTGCTGCGCGCGCAGGCGGGTCCGGAGGGGATCGCGGTCACCGATCTGGTGGGCCGGCCGGGCATCGTGCGCTCGGTCCTCAACCCCGAAGGGCACGTCTACATCGACGGTGCGCTGTGGCGTGCCCGCTGGACCGGAGACAGCCGACGGGCCAAGGTGGGTACCCCCGTGCGCGTCCACGACGTCGACGGCCCGGTGGTGCTGGTCGAGCCCTACGACCCGGCCGGCCCGGTCGCCGGCGACAGCCAGGAGCAGCCGGTCGACCACTGAGCGCGACGACTGAGCGCAACCACCGGCGGGAGCCCGGTCCGCTTGCTGAAAGAAGCAAGCGTTCAACGATGGCAAGCAAAGTGGGGGTAGTCACCCCTGCGGCACGGACGTAGGGTCTCGCTCGACGCAGACGAGGGGGCCCGAGGTGCGTTCCGCGGACCAAGCACCTGCCGACCAGCCACGTGTCGAGGGCGGATCGGCGGTGCCGCGCGAGCTCGAGCTGTTGGACGTGGCCGATGCTTGGGAGCTCGAGGCGCGCTGCCGGGGAGTCGATGCGGGGCTGTTCTTCGGCCCCAACCGGTTCGAGCCCAAGCGGGAGCGGCTCGCCCGTGAACAGCGCGCCAAGGAGATCTGCGCCACCTGCCCGGCCATGAGGCCCTGCCGCGAGTACGCGCTCGCCAACGCCGAGCCGTACGGTGTGTGGGGCGGACTCGGTGAGACGGAGCGTCGCGCACTGCTCGAGGACGAGGGGCAGCCCGTGGCGCGCGCTGGCTGAGCCGCCCGACCGACCGACGCGACGAGGAGCCGACGTGACCCGGTGGGAGTATGCGACCGCACCCCTGATCAGCCACGCACTGCAGCAGATCCTCAACCAGTGGGGTGAGGACGGCTGGGAGCTGGTCACCGTTGCGGAGAACGTGGCCTACTTCAAGCGTCCGGTGGCCTCATGAGCGCCACCGAGCGCCTGGCCGACCTCGGGCTGTCCTTGCCGTCGGTGCCCACGCCGGCTGCGGCCTACCAACCCTTCGCGGGTGCGCACGGCGCCGTGCTCACCGCCGGCCAGCTGCCGGTCGTCGACGGTGAGCTGCCCCGGACCGGCAAGCTCGGCGACGAGCTGAGCACCGACGAGGGTGCGCAGCTGGCCCGGATCGCGGCGCTGAACGTGCTGGCGGTCGGGGCCGAGGCGCTCGGCGGCCTCGACGCCGTGCGCGTGGTCAAGCTCACCGTGTTCGTCGCCAGCGATCCCGCCTTCACCGAGCAGCATCTGGTCGCCAACGGCGCCTCGGAGCTGATCGGCGAGGTGCTCGGCGACCAGGGCGTGCATGCCCGCTCAGCGGTGGGCGTCGCCGCACTGCCCAAGGACTCGCCGGTCGAGGTGGAGTCCCACCTGGTCGCTGCCGACGCCTGAGCCTGCGTCGTGCCGGGCTAGCGGTCGCGCAGCCAGCGGTGCTGGCCATCGAACCGCGTCACCCCGGTGCGATCGAGGTGCTCGAGGAGCGGGATCGCGAACCGCCGGGTGGTCTGCCAGGCCTGCTTGGCCTCCGCGGCGGTGAACGCGCGGCCGTCACCGAAGTGCTCGTGCAGCACCTCGGCGGCCCGCTCCACAGCCCGTCGTGAGAACGCCACCTTGCCGGCGCGCACGATCTCGCCGGCCTGGACCAGCGCGACCAGCTCGCGGTGATCCAGCCCCACCTCGCGTGCCAGGGCGTCGAGGTCGGGGGGTGCGAACGGGGCCGCGTCGAGCTCGGCGAGCAGGGCGGTCGCCCGCGCCGATCGGGCGTCGGCAGCGGCCTCGGCGTGCTCGGCGAGCACCACACCCCCCGAGGTGCGCACCAGCGTGCCCTTGGCAAGCAGCGCGTCGACCAGCGGGCGCGCCAAGGCTCCCGGCAGGCCGGCTGCCTCCAGCGCCCTCGCGACGCGATCTCGGTCGTGGGTCCCCGCACCGAGCCCGGTGACCGCCGAGGTGGCACGGTCCAGCCCGTCGTCATCGAGCAGGTACTCGCCGAGCCGGTGCAGGCCCGGTGCGTCGTCGATCCCGGCGGCCGCCGACAGCCGGTCGCGTACGGCGACGCCACCGCGCAGTGCGAGCAGCCGGGCCATGCGCTCCTCGCGGTCGCCGGCGGCCACCTCGACGAGGGCGGCTGACCGTCGTTCGCGTGCGGCGCGGCGACGCGGGACCGGTCCCGGGTCGGGGTCGGCGACCACCCCGCCGGCGGCGACCACCTGGCGCCCCGCGTCGCGGAGGATCACGGGGTCGCCCACCACCAGGGGCAGCGGCGTGTCGAGCTCGACGCGCACGGCGGCCTCGCGCGCCTGTGGCTGGTCGCCGTCGGGCGGCGTGGTCAGGGGGCGCACCCGGGCGAGCGTGCGTGCACTACCGACGTGCAGGTGCCAGGCGCCGGTGCTGGTGATGCTGCTGCCCGGCAGCGCGCGGATCCACAGCTCGGCCGTGGTGGTGGTACGCCACGGGCCGGCTGCCACCACCGCGTCCCCCCGTGCTACCTCGGTGTGGTCGAGGCCGGAGAGATCCAGCGCGACGCGGGTACCCGGCCCAGCCCGGTCGACGTCCTCGCCGAGGCACTGCAGCCCGCGGATCCGGTGCTGGCTGTCGGCCGGCAGTACCCGGACCTGGTCGCCGCGCTCCAGCTCCCCACCGCCGAGCGTGCCGGTGACCACCGCGCCGGCGCCCGGCACCGAGAAGGAGCGGTCGACCCACAGCCGCGGGCGACCGAGGTCGGCGACGGGCGGCTGGTGCGCGAGCCGGTCGGCCAGCACCGCCCGGAGCTGGTCGAGTCCCCGCCCCGTCACGGCGTCGGTGATCACCACCGGAGCATCGGCGAGGTGGCTACCCGCCAGGCGGGCGGACAGTTCGGCGGTGGCGTGCTCGAGGCGCTCCGGCTCCACGGCGTCCGCCTTGGACACCACCACCGCGAGGATCGGGATCGCCAGCAGGTCGAGCACGTCACGATGTTCGCTGGACTGCGCTGACCAGCCGTCGTCCGCGGCGACCACCAACAGCGCGGTCGGGGCTGGTCCTGCCCCCGCCAGCATGGTCGCGACGAACCGCTCGTGACCGGGGACGTCGACGAACGCGACGGAGGTCGTGCCGAGCCGCGTCCATGCGTAGCCGAGGTCCAGCGTCAGCCCCCGCCGGCGCTCCTCGGCCAGCCGGTCCGGCTCCATGCCCGTCAGGGTCCGGACCAGGGTGGACTTGCCGTGGTCGACGTGGCCGGCGGTAGCCACGACCCGGTGATCGGCCGCGTCGACCGCGGGATCGACGCTGGTAGGGGGATCAGCCACGGGCCTGCAACACCAGATCGACGAGCTCGGCGTCCTGGGCGGGCGGGACCGTGCGCAGGTCGAGCACGACCGCGCCGCCCTCCACGCGGGCGATCACCGGCGGGTCCCCATCGCGCAGCGCGGCTGCCAGGCCGTCGGGATCCCGGGCGTCCAGGG
>JBKGZF010000221.1:0-4702 GCA_046545715.1 Nitriliruptoraceae bacterium
CACATCGGGGTCATCCAGTCCCCCGGTGGGCTCGACGCGGTCGGCGCAGCCCTCGCGGACGGCGCCGACGTCGTGGTGCACGCAGCTGCGACCGCCTCCGACGACCTCGACCTCGCCCGCCGGGTCAACCGCGACGGCACCCGGCGGGTGGCTGAGGCCGCACGCAGCGCCGGGGTCCCCCGGCTGGTGCACGTCTCCACCACCTCGGTCTACGACCGACGGGCCGCCGAGGTCCTCGACGAGGAGCAGCCGCTGGAGGATGAGCGTGGCGAGGATGAACCGGCACCGGCGCCCTACGCCCTGACCAAGGCCGAGGCGGAGCGCGAGGTGGCCGCCGTAGCGGATGACGGCCTCTCCGCAGCGATCCTCAGACCTCCCGCGGTGCTCGGCGCCGGCCCGAGCTCCACCTGGGGGACCCGCATCCCACGACGGCTCCTCGATGGTCGGGGCTTTTCGATCCCACGTGAGCAGACCTTCGGCTGGGTCGCGATCGACGACCTCGTCGACGCCGTGGTGGCCGCTGCCAACGTCGACGCCCCCGTCACCGTCAACGTGGTCGGCGGCCACACCACGGTCGGCACCTACCTCGACGCGGTGCTCGAACTGCTGCCGCGGCCGATCACCTTGCCCGATCCCGACCCCGAGGTCGAGCCCTGGCGCGGCCGCTACGCCGCTGACCGTCTGCCCGCGCTGCTCGGGGTCACCCCGTCACGGAGCTTCGCGACGGCCATGGCCGAGATCGCCGCCGACTGGAGCACCGACGCCGAGCAGGACCGGCGCTAACGTCGCGGCGACGGCCGGCCGGGATCCCACCGTGCCACCGCCATCACCGACCACCGCCACCGACGAGCAGGAGGGGACCGCCGATGATGGACCGGCGTCAGCGCTCCTCGCGCCGCATCGTGCCAGCACGGCTCGACGATGCGCAGCGACAGCGGCTGCGTGAGCTGCTGACCGACCCGGATACCTGGGTGCTGCGGCCGAGCTGGGAGCGCTACCTGATCCGTGGTGACCGTGCAGCGCTGATCCGCACCGACGAGCTCAACACCGACCACGTGGTCGCGGCGCTCGCCTGGATCCGTCAGCAGCGCCATGCGATCTACCGGGCGCTGGAGGGCGGTCAGATCGCGCCCGAGGGCTGGATCGAGCAGTGGCCGCTCGTCCAGCGGCTGCTCGAGCTCGCGCCCGACGCCGTGCCGCCGGTCGCTATCCGCTGAAGCGCTCGGCCAGCTCGCGCATGCTGGCGAGCCACCTGTCTGGGTCTGCGGCCCGGTGGGCGTACCACCGGCCCACCTCCGGATGCGGTAGCACCAGGAAGCGTCCGTCCGCGAGCGCCGCGATCACCTCGTCGGCAACGGCCTCGGGGGCGAGCACCGACGCGGTGGCGCGCACCACCTGCTCGGCGGTACCACCCGCTCCCTCCCGCAGCAGGTCGGTCTCCACGCCCTGCGGACACAGCGCGTGTACCTGGATGCCGTGCGCTGCGTAGGTCACCGACAACCACTCGGCGAAGGCGACGGCCGCGTGCTTGGTGACCGAGTAGGGGGCGTCGCCGATCATCGTCAACAGCCCCGCTGCCGAGCAGGTGTGCACGAAGCTGCCCCGGCCTCGCTCGAGCATGCCGGGCAGCGCCGCCCGTGCTGCGTTGACGTGGGCGAGCACGTTGATGCGCCAGCTGCGATCCCAGTCATCGGGCTCGGCCTCGAGCCCCGCGTTCGTCCCGATGCCAGCGTTGGAGACCACCAGGTCGAGCGGGCCGTGCGCCGCCTCGGCAGCGTGCGCCATGGCGGTGACCGCCTCGGCATCACCGACGTCGACCTGGTGGGCGGTAGCGACGGCCCCGAGCTCGGCCACCTCTTCGGCGACCTGCCGGGCACCGACCATGTCCAGATCGGCGACCAACACCGCCGAGGCACCCTCCCGAGCCAGCGCACGGGCGATCGCCGCCCCGATGCCCCGTGCCGCACCGGTCACCACCGCCGTGGACCCTGCGAGCTCCACGTCCACTCCTCGTCGCCGACGCGGACGTGGGACCCTACCGCTGCGCTTCGGCGAGCCCGGCGAGCCTCGCGTCCGCGTCAGATCAGCGGCAGGGTCACCGCCAGCAGCCAGCCCAGCAGCACGGCCGTCGAGATCGCCGCGGCCCAGGGGCGCTGCAGCGGCGACCACACGACCATCGCGGTCCCGAGACCGAGCGGCAACAGCGGCAGGACCAGGGTGACGAAGGACAGCGACGGGATCACCGTCGCCGCCAGCCAGACCAGTACCAGCGCCAGCAGGGCGATGCCGAGGTACCAGCGCACGCCACGCCACCCACGTCGTCCGTTACAGCTGGCGGCGAACGCCAGGGTGAACGGCAGGCTTCCAAGCGCGAAGGCCGGGACGTAGCCCGCCCGGACGAGGCCAGGCCAGACCGTGGACCACACGCGAGGTGCGAGCGCACCCACCGCGGCGTAGAGCAGTGCGACCACCAGCAGCGCCCACAGCAGCTCGCGTGAGGAGGGCGCACGGGGCCGGTCACCCAGACGCAGCCACACCGCGCCCGTCACTGCCAGCCACAGGACCAGCACCGGACCGACCAGCATGCCGCCGGATCCGGTGAGATCCACCACGGCATCCAGGATCGTCAACACCCCGAGCGCCGCAGCGCCACCGACCGCCAGACCGACCAGCGGCCGCCCCCGCCTGACCTCCACGTCGGCCCGATCGACCACCAGGGGGGCTACCGCACGCCACACGGCCACCACGCCGACCAGGTGGACGATCCACCACACACCCAGCGGCGGCACCGCGGTGGGCTGCTCCTGGTGGTCAGCATCGGGTTCGTCGGCGCTGCGATCGCGCAGGGTGGCGTCGAACCACTCGACCGCGGCACGGTGCATCGTCGCGCTGAACAGGATCGTGACGTGCTCGACACCCGGGACGACCGTCGCGCGTCGCGCAGGAGCCTCGTCATCGAGGGGGACCGCTCCCCCGGCGCGCTCGAGCAGCTGCTCGCTGCGCTCGACGAACCGCGGCTCGCGCTCTCCGGCCAGCAGCAGCAGCTCGGCCGGGGCCTCGGCGGTGACCGGCGCGTCGGTCGGTGAGACGGCCACGGTCGCCCCGATCCGCGCTGGATCGCGGATCGCTGCCTCCATGACCGCACCTGCCCCCATGGAGTGGCCGAGGACGCCGAGACGCTCAGGGTCGACGTCGTCGCGGTCGGCCAACACGTCCAGGGCGACGCCGACCTCGGCGCTCAGCACCGCCATCTCGTCGTCACCGGGCAGCGGGGATCGGTTGGCGCCATGGCCGGCCAGGTCCGGCACGGCGACCACGTAGCCCTCTGCAGCGAGTGCGGTGGCGGTGGAGCGCATCAGCCTGCCCGAGCCAGCGAGCCCGTGCACCACGACCACGCCGGGGGCCGGCGCAGTCATCGCGTCGGGGACCAGTACCTCGATGGGCACGCCCTCGACGCGCTGCTGTTCGAAGCCGAGGTCGGAGGTGGCCGCACCGGTCTGCACCCACGCCGCGATGACCGCAGCCAGGCCGAGCAACGCCACGAGACGGCGAGCCACGCTGAAGCGAGGGGGACGGTCGAGATCGAGGGGGGCTAGGCCGACGATCACGCCACCTGCGACGGTTGCAGCGGGCGCAGGGCCTCGAGCAGCTCCGCCGGCGCTGCACAGGGGCGCCCGGACAGATCGGTCACCGTCGAACGCACCCGGTTGTCGGCGATCATCCGGTCATCAGCTTCGCGGACGATCCGCTGGTGCCAGACCGCGGTGGCGCGCTTGAGCTCGCCGAGCTGGCTGTGGACGGTCAGTCGATCACCGGCCACGGCGGGCGCCCGGAAGCTGAGCGCGGCCTCCACCACCACCAGGTGGTAGCCGAGCGCCTGCAGCCGCGACAGCCCCCAGCCGATCCGGTCCAGCAGCTCGATCCGTGCCACCTCGAAGTAGTTGAGGTAGACGGCGTGGTTGACGTGCCCGTACGGGTCGAGCTCGTAGAAGCGGACGTCGATGGAGGTCGTGATCGGCACGGTCGCAGGCCTCGTCGACGGTCGGCACGGGGATGACGCGGTGAGGCTAGTGAGTCTCTGGTGCGCAAGCCCCCGCGACCCGGCGCCCGGCCCGTGCGCACAGCGACTGCAAGCGCTTGCATCCAGGTCGGCTCACCCGCGTAGGCTGCCGGCACGACATCCGTACGACACCTGCTCTCCACACGCTCGACGAGGCGTCCCACGTGCGCAACCAGGTCCAGCTGATCGCCTACGCCGACCGCCTCGCCGGGGACCTCGCCGGGCTGCGCGAGCTGCTCGACGGACCGCTCGCGGGCTCGTTCGGCGGCCTGCACCTGCTGCCGTTCTTCGACCCGATCGACGGGGTCGACGCCGGCTTCGATCCCGTTGACCACCGCACGGTCGATCCGCGGCTGGGGACCTGGGAGGAGGTCGAGCGCGTGGGGGCGGAGCGGACGCTGATGGCCGACCTGATCGTCAACCACATCTCCTCACGCTCGCCGGAGTTCCGCGACTACCTCGCCAACGGCGAGGCCTCCCGTTACGCCGAGCTGTTCCTCACCTTGGACCGGGTGTTCCCCAACGGGGTCAACGAGCAGCTGCTCACCCGGCTCTATCGACCGCGCCCCGGGCTGCCGCTG
Organism: Nitriliruptoraceae bacterium; assembly: GCA_046545715.1. Classification (GTDB taxonomy): domain Bacteria; phylum Actinomycetota; class Nitriliruptoria; order Nitriliruptorales; family Nitriliruptoraceae; genus SKTG01. The sequence goes on from JBKGZF010000221.1 coordinate 4,642, forward strand.
ACCCCGGTGCAGTTCGCGGATGGCACCAAACGCATCGCCTGGACCACGTTCACGGCCGACC
>JBKGZF010000222.1:0-4701 GCA_046545715.1 Nitriliruptoraceae bacterium
ACTGCGCTACGGAGCCGGCCTCGTCGGCTTCGCGACCGAACGTCATCGTCCCGAGGCACAACGACGAGACGGCACAACCACTGCGTCCAAGCGGGCGGTACTCCATGGGCGTGGACTCCAAAGTCGCTGAGACAGCGAACGTAGTCGCGATCCGATGTTCGGGCCGGGTCGGACCAGGCTGCGAGCGACCGGTCAGCTGGTAGGCCGGCACCGAGCCGGTGCCGCCGACCATCGTTCGGCCCAGTAGGTCGGATCTGCGAGTAACCTGCCGCCTCGTCGCGGACCTCGAGCACAGGGCCAACACCGTGAGCGACTTGACCCTGGCGATCCGCCTGCGGGGGGTGAGCAAGCGCTTCCCCGGCAGTGCGGAGGACGCGGTCTCCGACCTCGACCTCGACGTGGAGCAGGGCTCCATCGTGGTGCTGATCGGCCCGTCGGGCTGCGGCAAGACCACGACGCTTCGGATGATCAACCGGCTGATCGAGCCGACCTCTGGCACGATCGAGATCCAGGGCGAGGACGTCACCGCCCTGCCGACCACCGACCTGCGGCGCGGCATCGGCTACGTGATCCAGGAGGTGGGGCTGTTCCCCCACCGCACGATCGAGGCCAACATCGCCACCGTCCCGCGCACGCTGGGGTGGGACAAGGCCCGCATCCGAGCCCGGGTGGAGGAGCTGGTCGACGTGGTCGGCATCGACCGTGAGATGCTGGAGCGCTACCCCGACGAGCTGTCCGGCGGGCAGCAGCAGCGCGTCGGTGTCGCCCGCGCCCTGGCGGCAGACCCTCCGGTGCTGTTGATGGACGAGCCCTTCGGCGCCGTCGACCCGATCGTGCGCGCCCGGCTGCAGGATGAGCTGCTCGAGCTGCAGTCCCGGGTGCACAAGACGATCGTGCTGGTCACCCACGACCTCGACGAGGCCATCAAGATCGCCGACAAGATCGTGCTGCTCAACGTCGGTGGGGTGGTGGAGCAGTACGCGAGCCCCGATGAGCTGCTGCGCGAGCCCGCGACCGAGTTCGTGGAGGCCTTCGTGGGCGAGGATCGCAGCATGCGGCGGCTGAGCCTCGGCACGGTCGCAGACCTGCCCTTCCACCGTGGGCCCGTGGTGGAGCTCGATGCGATCCCTGCCGAGGCCCGCTCCGCGATGGAGGAAGAGGGCAGCGAATGGGTCGGGCTGACCGACGGTGACCGCTTCCTCGGCTGGATCGACGGCAACGAGGTGGTGGACGGCTGCGACCTCGGCGATCTTGACCGCTTCCTCCCCGCCGCGCAGGTCAGTCCGGACAGCAGCCTGCGCAACGCGATGGAGGTCATCCTCAACACGCGTACCACGGTTGCGGTGATCGACGACGATGGCACCTTCGGTGGCGTGGTCACCCTCGAGCGGATCCGCCGGGCCCTATCCGCTGAGCCGTCGTCGAGCGCTGGTGGCAACGGGGCGGCCGCGGGGGCAGCGGCTCCCGGGCAGGCGACCCCGGCCGAGCAGGCGAGTTGAGCGTGCTGCTTGCAGCCCGCGCAGCCAACCCGCTGGTCCGGTGGAGCTACTTCGTCGAGGAGTGGGACCGCATCGAAGAGGCTCTGCTCCAGCACATCCAACTCACGCTGCTGGCGGTGGCCGCCGGGTTCGTGGTCTCCGCCGGCCTGGCCACGCTGGGCTTGCGCTACCGGTGGAGCGTGGGCCCCATCACCCTGTTCGCCGCGGCGCTGTACACCATCCCGTCGGTGGCGTTCTTCGGGGTGCTGGTGTCCTACCTCGGCCTCGGGCTGCTGACCGCGCTGATCCCGCTCACCGCCTTCACGATCCTGGTCCTGGTCACCAACATCATGGACGGCTTCCAATCCGTGCCGGCGCCGGTGCGTGAAGCGGCGGACGGGATGGGGCTGACCCGCACCCAGCGGCTGTTCACCGTCGAGGTGCCGATCGCGGTGCCCTACATCATCAACGGGCTGCGGATCGCCACGGTGACCACCGTCGGGCTGGTGACCGTGGCGGCCATCATCGGTTACGGCGGGCTGGGCCGGCTGATCCTCGACGGGCTGCGCCGCACCTTCTGGACCCCGCTGACCATCGGCGCGTCGCTCTCGATCCTGCTGGCCCTGCTGTTCGACCTGCTGTTCTACCTGCTCGGCGCGTGGCTGACGCCGTGGGCCAAGCGGAGGCAGGCGCTGTGAGCGTGGTCATGGACCGCATCGAGGTGGTAGCCAGCTGGCTCGCCCAGGTCGCCGTGCCCCGCGACGTCACCCTCACCGAGTGGCTGGGTGACCCGGGGTCCTGGACCGGCCCGGCCGGCATCCTCGCCTCCCTGGCGGACACTCTGGTGCTGGTAGCGGCGGTGATCGTCGCCTCGATCCTGCTGGCGGTGCCCACCGCCGCTTACCTCGCCCACGAGCGGCGTGCGGAGCTGCCATCGGCGTGGGTGGTCAACATCGGTCGGGCGATCCCCACCTTCGCCATCGCCGGCCTGCTGGTGCCGATCTCGCTGCGCGCCGGCTTCGGCTTCGAGCCGTGGCCGATCTTCATCGCGCTGGTCCTGCTCACCGTGCCGCCGATGTACCTGTCCACCTACACCGCCATCAAGCAGGTGGATCCGGCCGCGGTCGGCGCCACACGGGCGATGGGCTTCAGCGAGCGCGCCGTGCTGCTCACCGTGGAGCTGCCGCTGGCGTTGACGGTGATCTTCACGGGCATCCGGGTCGCTTCGGTGCAGGTGGTGGCAACCGAGCCGATCCGTGCCTTCCTCGGCGGTGATGGTCTGGGACGGTACGTCCGTGATGGCATCGGGCAGAACAACCCCACCTTGACCCTGGGCGGGGCGATACTGATCGCGATCCTGGCCGGCGTGACCGCGGTGCTGTTCAAGGGCATCGAGTGGCTGGCCAAGCCGTACGGGGTGCGCCGGCTGTCCAGCCGCAAGGGCCCTACCCGCAAGGTGCGCAAGCAGCTGCTAACCGGCTGAACCCGATGGATCGGCCCAGCAGGGGTCGGTGCCGACCAAGGAGACGACCGTGAGCGAGACACCAGCCAGCCCGGACGGCGCCACAGCCGCAGGTGAGGAGAGAGCTTGGTACCGAAAGCCTCTGAACCTGATCGCCTTGGCCGTGATCGTAGTCGTCGCGTTGTTCGTCGCCTTCGGTGGCCTCGGCGGCGACGATGATGAGCTCGCGATCGACGATGACGAGGACGAGGACGTCGACGCTGATGAGGACGTCGATGAGGGCACCGAGGAGGAAGCGGACGCCGGCGAGGGCGAAGGTGACGGCGACGGCGAGGACGGTGAGACGGCCGTGCCTGAGGACGGCCCGGAGATCGTGATCCGTGGCCAGGACTTCTCCGAGGCGGTCACCCTCGCCGAGGTCTACGGCCAGTACCTGCAGGGTCTCGGCTATCAGGTGGACATCCTCACCCCGGCTGGTTTCCGTGACGAGGCGATCCAGGGCATCGAGACCGGCGAGCTGAACATGATCGTCGACTACATCGGCGGTTCGCAGACCGCGCTCGTACCTGACGAGCCCAGCTCCAGCGACCCGGAGGAGGTCATGGAGGTGATCCGTCCTGCCTACGAGGAGCTCGGTGCCACGGTGCTGGACCACACCCCGGCGGTCGACGGTGATGCGTTCGTGGTCCGCGGCGATCTGGACGCAGAGACCATCTCCGACGTCGCGGACATGGACCTGGTCCTCGGCGCGAGCGCCCAGTGCTTCGAGCGTCCCCAGTGCTTCATCGGCTACACCGATCCGGACATCTACGGCATCGAGTTCGCGGACACCCAGACCATCGAGTTCGGTCCGCTGCTCGGCGAAGCGCTGGACGCTGGCGAGGTCGACGCGGTCGTGTGGAACGACACCGCGCCACAGATCGAGGAGTTCGGCTTCAAGGTGCTCGAGGACGACCAGGGGCTCCACCCGGCCCAGAACATCGCGCCGATCCTGCGTGACGAGCTGATCGAGGCCTACGGCGACGACCTCGTCGAGGCGATCAACGAGCTCAGCGAGATGATCACCACCGAGGACCTGGTCGCTTGGAACGTCGAGACCGACCTTGAGTTCCGTGAGTCCGACGACGTGGCCACGGAGTGGCTGGAGGAGGAGGGGCTGCTCTGACGCATCGGGGTGGCCCACGGGCAGCGCCAGCGACCCGACGGTCGCCCTCGATGTCCCCGACACCGGCGAGGAGGTTCGTCCTGCCTCCGCTCGACCGTTCCAACGGCCGCAGGCAGCGTGGAACCGAGTGTTCCTAGCCCAACGGATAGGTGCGTGCCCGGGACGGCTGTCAAGCGCTGCCTTGGTAGAGGTTGATCTGTTCGAGAGCCTCCCGCTTCCACCGTTCAACCAGCCGTTGCCGGAAGGCGACGAAGTCAGTGCTGTCGTCGCGGCTGCTGTCTCGAACCTCGTCCATCGCGGTGACCAGGAACCCCGAGAAGTAGTTGATCTTCCTGATCCCCCGCTTGACCGACTCGGCCACGGCCTCGTGGCTCACGCCCGTCGCACCGTGCATCGCCAGTGGCACCGGGATACGACGTGCCAGCTCACTGATCAGGTCGCACTGCAGCTTCGGCTGGGCTCGGTAGAGCCCGTGTGTGGTCCCGATCGAGACCGCCAGGGCGTCGACCGGTCAGCGCTCGACGAACTCCTCTGCCTTGCCAGGATCGGTGAACATGCTCTCGTCGAAGTCGGGATCGACCAGGCCGGCCACACCC
>JBKGZF010000223.1:0-4688 GCA_046545715.1 Nitriliruptoraceae bacterium
GGCTGGAGCCGCGCACCTGGCGAGTGCCTCCCTCGGTCATGGGTCGGTGGTCGGGTCGTGGTCGGAGGTCGTGGACAGGCTAGCGCAGCCCGATCGAGCACCCTGACCAGGGCTCGAGGCGTCCGCGCCGCGGTGCTCGCGGATCATGTCGCGGTACCAGGCGAAGCTGCGCTTGGGCACCCGCTCGAGCGTGTCGCGTTCGAGCCGGGTCAGCCCGAAGTGCATCGCGTAGCCGCGAGCCCATTCGAAGTTGTCGAGCAGCGACCAGACGAAGTAGCCGCGCACATCCGCCCCGGCCTGTCGGGCACGGCCGACGGCGTGTACATGCTCCTCGAGGTAGCCGATCCGGTCCTGATCATCGACGCTGCCGTCGGGTCCGACCTCGTCAGCGAACGCCGCGCCGTTCTCGGTCACGTACATGGCGGTCTGTGGATAGTTGGTGGCGATGCGGCACAGCAGCGCCTCGAGCCCACCTGGATCGATCGCCCAGCCCATCGCGGTGCGCGGGCCAGGTGTGGGGCGGTCGACGATGTCGGCTGAGCCCGGCCACGGCGTCGGCGCGTCGGCGCGGGGACGGTCGCCCGCACTGGTCACGGTCGTGGTGTAGTAGTTGACCCCCAGTGCATCGATCGGACGTGAGATCGCTGCGAGGTCGCCGTCGCGGACGAACGCGAGGTCAGAGACCACCGCGAGGTCCTCGAGCACATCCTCGGGGTACGCGCCGCCGAGGATCGCGTCGATGAACAACCGGTTGTACAGGCCGTCGGCGCGACGAGCGGCGTCGAGGTCAGCTGGATCGTCCGAGGCGGCCACGGTGGGCTCGAAGTTGAGCGGGATCGCGATCTGCGCCCCGGGATGCGTATGGCCGCGCAACGCGGCGACCGCCTCGCCGTGCCCCAGCAGCAGATGGTGGGCTGCCGCGACCGCCGCGGCGGGCTCAGCGCGACCTGGTGCATGCTCACCGAGGGAGTAGCCCAGGAACGCAGCACACCAGGGCTCGTTCACGGTCAGCCACAGCCCGACCCGGTCACCGAGGGCGCGTGCGACGGTCTCGGCGTACGCGGCGAAGCGGTGGGCGGTGTCACGGCTCGGCCAGCCGCCAGCATCCTCGAGCGCCTGTGGCAGGTCCCAGTGGTAGAGCGTCGCCACCGGTGTGATGCCTCTTGCCAGCAGGCCGTCCACGAGCCGGTCGTAGAAGGCGAGACCGGCAGGGTTGACCGCACCACGGCCCTCCGGCTGGATGCGGGGCCAGGCGATCGAGAACCGGTAGGCACCCACGCCCAGGCGAGCGAGAAGGTCGAGGTCTTCCTCGAGACGGTGGTAGTGGTCCGCGGCGATGTCGCCGGTCTCACCATTGGCGGTGCGCCCCCGCGTGTGACTGTGGGTGTCCCAGATCGACGGCCCGCGACCTCCCTCGGTGACCGCACCTTCGATCTGGTAAGCGGAGGTCGCCGTGCCCCAGAGGAAGTCAGGCGGGAGCCCGTAGACCATCGTCGTCCTTCGCAATCAGACATGCCACCGACACCTACCACCTCGCCAGCACCGTCGGTCGACCGGCACCGTGGGTGAAGTGCAAGGACATGACGGGTGTGGGAGCGTTCCCACCTTAGGGTCACTACTTGATATCGAAAACCGCACAGATAGTCAAGTATGTGGCCGCATTTGCCTCGTATCGCATCCCCTAAGCTCCTATGGATACGTTCCCACAGACGAACGGGCCTCGTCACCCTACCTCTTGACCACACGGTCGTCTGCCGTAGGGTCGCTCGATCATGGACCTTCGGGTACTGGGGCCGGTGGAGGTCGCGGTCGGCGAGCAGCGGACTGCGATCGGCAGCGAGCGGCGACGGACCCTGCTGGCGGCGCTGCTGGCAGCCGATGGACATCCGGTGACCACCGACGCGCTGATCGAGGCGCTGTGGCCGTCGCAGCCACCCGCCAGCGCCCGACGGTCGCTGCAGAGCCACCTCTCACGGCTCCGTGGCGAGCTACGCGAGCTCGGCGACGATGACCCTGATCTCCTGGTCGCAACGGCATCGGGCTACCAGCTCGATCTCGAGGGCCACGACCTGGACGCCGACCGCTTCGTTGAGGAGGTCCGCCACGCGCGCGAGTGCGCCGCCGACGACCCGCACCGAGCGGCCGAGCTGCTCGCCTTCGGACTCGGACGCTGGCGGGGCCCGGCGTTCGGTGAGCTCGCCGAGCATCCGGCCGTGCGCCCCGAGGCGGTCCGTCTCGAACGGCTGCGGATGGCCGCCACCAGCGAGTTGATCGACCTCCGTCTCGCACTCGGGCGGCCAGAGGAGGTCATCGCGGAGCTGGAGACGGCCGTCGAGCGCGACCCGCTGGACGAGCGGATCCACGCACAGCTGATGCTGGCGCGCTTCCGCGCGGGCCGTCAGGCCGATGCGCTGGCGGTCTTCCGGCAGCTGCGCGACCGACTGCGCGACGAGGTGGGCGTCGACCCCTCCCCCGAGGTAGCGGACCTCCACGAGCGCATCCTGCGTCACGATCCCACGCTGACCCAACCCCCCGAGGCAGCGACGGCGCGCCCCGTCGTGTGGACCACGCCACCACCGGACGAGACGCAGGCGCAGCAGCCCACCGAGGAGCCGAGCGGGCCACCGGCCGGGGGGCCACGACCGAGCCCGAGCCGCGGTGTCGATCTGGTGGGACGGGAGGAGGACGTGGCCACGCTCATCGAGCTGGTTGCGAGCTGTCCAGTGGTCACGCTCACCGGGCCCGGAGGCGTGGGCAAGACGCGGCTTGCGGAGCGCGTGGCCGACAGGCTCGCACCGACCTTCGACGACGGGGTGGTCAAGTTCGCCCTTGCCGGGGTGCGCGACGCCGAGGAGGTCGGCGGCGCCCTGATCACCACGCTGGGCGTCCAGCCCGCCGGCGACGCCACCGCCGAGCAGACCCTGGTGTCCGCGCTCGGCGAACGGCGGCTGTTGCTGCTGCTCGACAACTGCGAGCACCTGCTGGCGACGGTTGCCGCCTACGTGGCAACCATCATCGACCGCTGCCCCAACGCGGCCGTGCTGGCGACCTCACGCGAGCGCCTCCACCTGTCCAGCGAACGGATCTGGCAGGTCGCCCCCTTGGAGGTCCCCGCGACGACCGCCGACGCCACCGAGGTGGCAGCGAGCCCAGCGGGCCAGCTGTTCTGCGACCGCGCCACGGCGGTGGACGGGTCCTTCACGCTCTCCGAGGCCAACGCCGGCGCGGTCGCCCAGCTGTGCCGGCGCCTGGACGGGATGCCGCTGGCGATCGAGCTCGCCGCGGCACGCAGCCGCGCGCTCGCCCCAGAGGTGCTGGTCAAGCGGCTCGACCAGCGCTTCTGGCTGCTGGTCGGCGGACCGCTGCACGAGGCCGGCCGCCACCGCACGCTGGAGGCGGTCGTCGCCTGGTCCTACGACCTGCTCGAGGCCGACGAGGCCACCCTGTTCGACCGCCTCTCGGTGTTCGCCGGCACGTTCTCGCTGGAGGCCGCCGAGCAGGTCGGCTCGGATGCGAGCCTGCCGAGCGCACGGATCGCCGGGCTGTTGAGCGAGCTCGTCGACAAGTCCATGGTCACCGTGGAGCGCCGTCACGGCTTCGTCCGTTACCGGCTGCTGGACACGCTTCGCACCTTCGGCGCCGACCGTCTCGAGCAGGCCGGTGCCACCGAGGCGCTGCGACGCGCCCACGCACACCACCACCTCACCCTGGCACGAAGGCTCGGGCCACAGGTACGCGGCCCAGCTGAGCGCGAGGCGGTCACCGCGATCGACCTGGCGCTGGACGATCTGCGCGCGGCCCATGCCTGGCTCATCGCGGAGGGCGACCTCGACGGCGCGCTCGGCCTGCCAGCGGCGCTCGGCGACGACCTCTTCTTCCGTCTCCGCGACGAGGTGACGACCTGGGTGCGCCGCGCACTGGAGCTGCCAGGCGCGGCAGGTGATCCCGCCTTCGCCGCTGCGTTGGCTACCGCCGCCCGCGGTGCCACCAGCCGCGGCGAGACCACCCGAGCGCACCGTGAGAGCCAGATCGCGCTCGAGCATGCTCGACCTGACAGCCTCGCGATGCTCTGGGCGGTGGAGGCGCAGACCACCTGCGCGCTCTACGAGGGCCGCCTCGACGAGCTGCTCCAGCACGTTGAGGAGCTCCACGCCCATGCCGTGATCCTGGACGAGCCGTACTCATGGGCGTTCGCCGAGGTGTGTCGGGTGATCGGCCACGCCTACCGCGGTGAGACCACCGCCGCGACGGCCGCCCTGCCGGAGCTGATGGCCGCCGCCGAGGAGTCGGCCAGCCCCACGATGCTCGCGTTCGCCCACTACTGCGACGGCGAGTGCTACCTCGACACCGATCCCGAACGCGCGGCCGTGTCCTTGGAACGAGCCATCGATCTAGCCCGCAGCGTCGACAACGCCTTGGTCGCAGGCGTCTCGCAGGTATCGCTGGCCTCGCTGCTGGGCCGAACGGGGCGGACCGAGGAGGCGCTGGCACGGTTCCGGGACGTGATCTCCCACTGGCGACGCCTGGGCAACTACACCCACCAGCTGACCACGCTGCGCAACCTCGTCGAGCTGCTGGTGCAGATCGGCGAGGACGAGCTCGCGGCGATGCTGCACGGGGCGGTCACCGAAGCCAGCGCGGCGCCCAGCTTCGGTCTCGAGGCGCAACGGCTCGCGGCTGCCTGGGAG
>JBKGZF010000224.1:0-4676 GCA_046545715.1 Nitriliruptoraceae bacterium
CCGGCGGGTCGTAGTGGTTGCCGAGGCCCACCTCGTCGGTGACCTCCCACACCAGAGCGCCGAGCGGAGTGGTCAGCCCCCCGACCGCCCCGTTGAAGAACAGGGCCTCGCCACCGACCTCGGACTCGATCCACCGTGACATCGCCCCCGGGAAGTCAGCGGTGAAGTAGCGCCCCTCGGCTGAGCAGTCCTCACCCTCGTCCAAGGCGTCGCAGTCGTCGGACAGGTCGGCTGTGGGCTCCCAGCCCAGCGTCGTCTCGGGGTGGTTGTTCCACTGCACCAGCGTGGCGATCACCTCGCCGTTGGTGGCGGTGGCCTGCAGCGCGTTGAGCGTAGGGTCGATCACCATCGGGTCGCGACCATCGGCCACACCCAGCCAGTGCTCACCGTCACCGACCCGCAGGGTCGCCGGTCGCCGGTCCATCACCGCCTCGGCGATGGTCGCAGCGGTCTGCTGGGCCATCTCGTCGTACCACTCGTGGTTGACATCGAAGGCCGTATCAGGTCCGTGGTGGTTGTGGGTTGTGGAGATCGTGATCGACGTGCGGTCTGCAAGCCCCGGTGGGAGCAGTTGTGCTGCACGCTGACGGATCTCCTCGGCATCAGCGCTGAAGATCATGTAGAGATCGGCGGAGGCGAGCACCGTGATCTCGCGGCTCTCGGGGTCCTCAAGTGCGGTAGCCCTCACACGCAGGTCGTCGCGTACCCAGTGCGAATCCGATTCGCCGTTGCCGACTGCGATGCGACCGGCATCCCATCCCTCGACGAAGACGCCCGGGTCGGTGCCGTCATCATCGGAAGGCAGGCCGTCATCGAGGTAGGCCCGACCACCGTCGACCTCGGGCAGGACCGAGCGGCTGGCCGCGCCGACCTTCAGGTGCGGTGGCCCGCCACCGTGCCCGCCGGCTTCGTCACGCTGGTCGAGCCCGGGTGGTGATGACGGCGGGGTGGCCCCGGCCGGTGCCACCCCCGCGACTAACACGAGTCCCATCAACGACACGACGACACGACGTAGCACGACGCCCCTCCCGGAATCGAGACAAACTCCCCTCGGCCGCTCCCACGACCGCTGAGAGACCCAAGCAAGCCTTTGCGGGCGGTGTCAAGGCTTTGACCGTTCGAGTCGTGCGTGCACAAGGATCCTCGATCCGTGCGCACTCGACCGCTGGCGAGCCTCGTGCGGCGAGGGGCTGTGCCACTTCGTACTACGCCTCGCGGGCGCCGGCCGTGCGCACCTGCCAGGCGCGGGCGGCCACCTCGACCGTTGTCAGTGCCGCCGGGTCGTCGTCGGGAAGGTCGAGCACGGCGGTGATGCGGTCGAGCCGCTCGTGCACGGTCTGGCGGCGCACGCCCAGCCGGTTCGCGGCCGCCGCCTTGGAGCGACCCGCCGCCAGGTAGGCCAGCAAGGTGGGCAGCAGCTGGGTGCGGCGGGTCGCGTCGTGGTCCAGCAACGGCCCGAGCACGCCGGCGACCAGCCGCTCGAGCACCGCGTCATCGGACTCGAGCAACAGCCGGTCGACCGCGATGTCGCGTGGTAGCAGCAGCCGTCGCTCGGTGCCGAGCGAGCGTGCTGTGGCAGCTGCCACGAACGCTCCGCCGAACGATGCGGCGACCTGGCCGAGGCGGGGCACCGGCGTGCCGAGCGCGAGATGGCGGATCCGGTCGCGTTCCCCGGTCAGCTCGGCATCCAGGGCCTCGAGCAGCCGGGAGGCCGTCGCGCGCTGTGCCGCTCCAGCATCGACCACGGCCAGCACGCCCTGGTCCCCGGCGGCAACCAGGTCGGTGCGCACCACCGATCGCAGCGCTCGTCGAGCTGCCGTGACGATCGCGTCGCGCGCACCGTCGGGACCGGGCACCGCGACCAGCGCGGCCACCTCACGGTCGGCCGGTACGCCCAGGGCCGCGGCGCGGCGTGCGACGTCCTCGGCTCCGGTGATCTCGCCGCGGACCAGGTCCAGCAGCAGCGTGCGTGCGGCGTCACGCCGACGTCCGCCGTGAAGCTCGGCGAGCGCGATACGCAGTGCCTCGACCCCGCGATCCAGCACGACGTCGAGGTGGAGGGTGTCACGCGCCGCAGCGACGAGCTGGCCCCACACCCCGTCGGCCAGTACCACCTCGCGAGCGACCGTCGGTGCCTCGATCGCTGCCGGCCCGGCGTGCACCTTGCCGTCTACGTCGACCAGCTGGACCGGGACGCCCGCGGCCTCCTCGATGTCGGCCACCAGCGCCTGCACCCCGCGGCGGTGGACCAGGACCTCGGCGAGCCGTCGCCCGGCCGCGTTGGCGTAGCGCAGACTGGTGGCCTCGTGGTCGAGGATCCGTTCGTTGCCGACCCGGGCGAGCTTGACGAACGGGACCACCGCGTGCAGCACCACCAGCCCGAGACCGGTGCGCTCGCAGGCGGTGACCATCGGGGTTGGGGGGTGGACGAAGGTGCGGCCGAGCTCGAGCACCAGCGCTGACGCACCACGTTCGGCGATCGCGGTGGCGTAGCGTGCGAGCGCCTCGTCGTCGGCGCCGACGAGCCCCAGCCCTGTGGTCAGCAGTACCTCGCCACCGTCGAGCAGCGGTGCGATCTCGTAGATCTCCGAGGAGTGCACCCAGCTGACCGGACGCTGGTTGTCGACCAGGACCTCCGGTCGGGCGTGGTTGAAGGGCTCCAGCGCCAGCAGATCCTCAAGGGTCAGGCTCATCGCGCGTGCTCCCGTCACCGCAGCCGGGCGGACACTACGTCCGGATAGCGGATGCGTCCACCGGACGTTTCGTTCGTTGCTCGCCATCGCGCCCATGTGCAGGCTCCTCGACGTGGAGAGCAGGCGGGTGACACCTGGGGGGCGCCCGCGACGTGAGGGAGAGGCAGAGGGAGCCTTCGAGCATGGCATCTGACACATCGACCACCGGACGCGCAGAGCACCCGAAGATCGACCCCGACTACCCGCTGAGCGAGGTCCCGCGGCACGCCCGCCGAGGCATGGCCTCGCTGATGGTGGTGCTGCTGGGCTTCACCTTCTTCACCCCGACGATGTTCGCCGGAGCCGAGATCGGCGCGGCGATGCCGTTCGGCGAGCTGGTCGGCGTCATCGTGATCGGCAGCCTGCTGCTCGGTCTCTACGTCGGGGGCATCGCGGTGATCGGCGCACGGACCGGGCTGACCACCGTGCTGCTCAGCCGCTACACGCTCGGACGGGTCGGTGCGAAGTGGGCCGATCTGCTGCTTGGCGGCACGCAGGTCGGCTGGTACGCGGTCACCGTCGGCTTCCTAGCGGTGATCGTCTCGGCCGCCTTCGGTTGGGAGTCGGCCATACCCGCCCTGATCATCATCGGCAGCGTGCTGATGGGCATCACCGCCTACTACGGCTACCGCGGGATGGAGGTGCTCTCGGCGATCTCGGTGCCGCTGATGTCGATCCTGCTGTTCTGGGTGCTCTTCCGCGCGCTGGGGGACGCCGGCGGGGTCAGCGGGCTGATCTCGCTGGAGGGCTCGGGCGCGATCGCCTGGGGCACCGGCATCACCATCGTGGTCGGCACCTTCGCCTCCGGCGGCACCCAGGTCGCCAACTGGAGCCGGTTTGCCAGCACCACCCGCCAGGCGATCATCACCGCCGGCGCCGCCTTCCTGCTGGCCAACGGTCTGATGCTCGGCTTCGGCGCCGTCGGCGGGCTGGTCTACGACGAGCCCGACTTCTCCGAGGTGCTGATCAGCCAGGGCCTGATCGTCTGGGGCGTGCTGCTGCTCCTGCTCAACTACTGGACGACCAACGACAACGCCGCCTACGCCTTCGGGGTCGCCGGTGCCGAGGCGTTCCAGGTGGGCTCGAAGCGCCCGTTCATCATCGGTGGCGTGGCCATCGCCACCGTGCTCGCACTGACCGGGATCTACGAGGTGCTGGAGGGCTACCTGGTGCTGCTGGGTGTGTTCATCCCGCCGCTGGGTGGTGCGATCATCGGCGACCACCTGTTCGTCTGGCGCCGTCACCAGCTGCCCGACTTCGAGACCGCTGAGATCCCCGCGGTGCGCTGGTCCTGTGTGGCGGCCTACGTCCTCGGTGCCGTCGTGGCCTACGTCACCAACGAGGCCGGCGTCGGCATCCCGCCGTTGCAGGGCATCGTCGTGGCCGCCGTGGCCGTGCCGGTCTTCGAGATGGCACTCCGGACGGTCGGCATCGATCAGCGTCCGCGCGCCGCCGCGGTGGCAGGGGAGGAGCGGTGAGCACAGCGGACGATCGCTACTGGTTCGAGGTCGCACTCGAGCAGGCCCGCATCGGTGCGGACGAGGGCGGTGTGCCGATCGGCGCCGCCCTCGTCGCCGACGGTCAGGTGCTCGGCACCGGGCGTAACCGGCGGGTGCAGCAGGCCAGCCCCATCCTGCACGGGGAGACCGACGCACTGGCCGCCGCCGGCCGCCTGCCGGCGGCCACCTACGCCCGCGCGACGATGTACACCACGCTCTCGCCGTGCGCGATGTGCAGCGGCGCGATCCTGCTCTACGGCATCCCCCGGGTGGTCATCGGCGAGAACACGACCTTCCTCGGCGAGGAGGCGCTGCTGACCTCCCGTGGCGTCGAGGTGGTGGTGCTCGATGACCCCGAGGGGCGCAAGCTGATGGAGACCTTCGCCGCCGACCATCCCGAGCTGTGGCACGAGGACATCGGTGAGGAGTGAGGCCGGCCACGACG
>JBKGZF010000225.1:0-4664 GCA_046545715.1 Nitriliruptoraceae bacterium
ATGAACGCCAGCTGCCCGGGGGTCGCGGTGTCGGCGGCCATGACCAGGTCGCCCTCGTTCTCGCGGTCCTCGTCGTCGACCACCACGACCATGCCACCGGCACGGATGGCGGCGATGGCGTCATCGATCGGGGCGAAGGTGCTCACGCCGACCCCCGCGGCTCGGTGGACGCGGCATCCGACCCGGTCATCGCGGGAACGTAGGGGCTCACGGCCCCACCTGTGAGCAGCCGCTCGACGTACTTCGCGATGACGTCCACCTCGAGGTTGACGGCGTCGCCGACGCCCCGGTCGGCGAGGTTGGTGACCTCCAGGGTGTGGGGGATCAACGCGATCCGGAAGCGTCCGGCGTCGTCGACCTCGACGATGGTGAGGCTGACCCCCGCGACCGTCACCGAGCCCTTGGCCACCAGGTAGTGCGCGAGCGCGGTCGGTGCCTGGATGTCGAGCCAGACGGTACCCGGCTGCTGCTCGCGGGCCACGACCGCGCCCACCGCATCGACGTGGCCCTGGACGAGGTGGCCGCCGAACCGGTCGCTTGCGGCCATGGCCCGTTCGAGGTTGACACGATCGCCGACCTCCAGGTCGCCGAGCGCCGTGGCGCGCAGCGTCTCGGCCATCAGGTCCGCCGTGAAGCCCTCGCCCGGCAGCGTCGTCACGGTCAGGCAGCAGCCATCGATGGCGATCGAATCACCGATCACCGCGCCGTCGACGACGTGCGTCGCGTCGATGTGCAGGCGGGCGCTCTCGCCATCGACCTCCTTGGCTCGAACGACGCCGAGCTCCTCGACGATGCCGGTGAACATCGCTTGCGACTCCTGGATCGTGGCTAGAGGTGGTTGGAACGCTCGGTCGGGAGCAGGTGGTGGATCAGGTCCTCGCCCGCGCCACCGAGCCGCTCGGTGCGCCAGTCGGCCTCGCTGACCTTCAGGGCACGCCGCAGCGGACCCCGACCCTGCCCGACCGCGATGTGCAGCACGAGCCGATCGACCAGACCCGCCTCGAGCAGGGCACCGGCCAGGGTACGCCCCGGCTCGGCGAGCACCGAGCACACACCGAGTTCGGCGAGCGCCCGCAACGCCGCCCGCAGGTCGACACCCCCAGCCGGAGCCGCTGGGACCTCGACGACCTCCACCCCGCGCTCGACCAGCGCCCGCCGCGCCGCAGCCGGTGCCGGCGAGGTGGTGACCACGACCGCGCCCGGTCGAGCGACCGCCGCGGTCGGCGGTGTGCGCGCGGTGGCGTCGAGCACCACCGGTCGCGGCTGGTGCTCCGATGCCACCGCGCGCACGCTCAGCTGGGGATCGTCGGCGAGCACCGTGCCGATCCCGACCAGGACCGCGTCCCGGTTGGCCCGCCAGCGGTGCACCGCAGCCCGCGCGGCACGACCCGTGATCCAGCGCCGTCCGTCGGTGGCCTGCAGGTGCCCGTCCGCGGTCTGGGCGAGCTTGAGCGTCACGTGGGGACGTCCGGCCGTCACGTGGCTGAGGAAGCCCTCGAGCTGCGCCGCCACGGCCCCGCGCACCACGTGCTCCGGCGGCAGCGGGCCGGTCACCACCACCCCCGCGGTGGCCAGCCGCCGCGCGCCGCCCGCCGCGATCGGGTTGAGGTCAGGGTGGGCGAAAACGACACGTGCCACCCCCGCTGCGAGCAGCGCGTCGGAGCACGCCGGGGTGCGACCGTGGTGG
The DNA here is from genome assembly GCA_046545715.1 of Nitriliruptoraceae bacterium. Lineage (GTDB taxonomy): Bacteria > Actinomycetota > Nitriliruptoria > Nitriliruptorales > Nitriliruptoraceae > SKTG01. The sequence goes on from JBKGZF010000225.1 coordinate 1,688, forward strand.
GCGCACGGCTCCAGGCTGACGTAGGCCGTCGCTGCGTTGGCGGCCTCGCCGGCCGCGGCCAGCGCGACCACCTCGGCGTGATCCCCACCGACGGGACCGGTCGCTCCCTCGCCGACCACCTCGCCGCCGCGCACCAGCACGCAGCCCACGCCCGGGTTGGGGCTGGCCACGACCTGCGCCGGCCCGGCCAGCGCCACCGCCCGGGACAGCCAGGCCACATCCTCGGAGGTGACCACGCCCCCTGGCGTCACGGCAGGTCGACCTCCATCTCGAGGCCCTGTCCGTCGCTGCGCCGGTCGAAGGCGTAGGCCGAGCCCGGGGTGCGCCGTGACTTGGCGTAGCGCTTCATCTCCGTCGCGACCGCCACCACCTCGCCGTGGTGCTCGAAGTCGCGGTCGTGGCTGGTCGCGATCCCGACCGAGACCGACAGCAGCCCGTAGCGCTGCGGCACCCCACGTCGATCCGCCACCTCGATCGCGCCGGCCTCGCGATCGGGAGGGTCGTAGAGCGTCGGCGCGAAGGCGTCGAAGCGCTCGCAGAGCTGGTTGGCCGCGTGCTCCGCCTCGCCCGGTGCACAGATGAGCACGAAGTCGTCACCACCGACGTGGCCGACGAAGGCGGTCGGGTCGTCGAGATCGTCACGGATCTCGGTCAGCAGTCGCCCCAGCGCCCGCAACGCCTCGTCGCCGCGGAGGAAGCCGTAGTGATCGTTGAACGGCTTGAACTCGTCCAGGTCGGCGTAGAGCAGGGCGAACGGCTCATCGAGCTCGAGACGGCGCCGTAGCTCGGTGAGGATCGACTCGTTGCCGGGCAGCCCGGTGAGCGGGTTGCGGGTGCGCTGGGTCTCCACCCGTCGCAGCGCCGAGCGCACCCGCGCGAGCAGCTCGTCGGCGTCGAACGGCTTGGTGACGTAGTCGTCCGCACCGGCGTCGAGCCCGTCGATGGCGTCCTCGCGCTGGACGCGCGCGGTCAGCAGCAGCACCGGCAGATGACTGGTCCGGGCGTCACCACGCAGGCGGCGCAGCGCCTCCAACCCGTCCATCCGCGGCATCATCACGTCGAGGACGATGACGTCGGGGCTGTGGGTGATCGCCAGCTCCAGGGCCTCCACGCCGTCGCGGGCGTGGATCACCTCGTAGCCGGCGAGCTCGAGGGTCACCTCGAGGTAGACGCGGATGTCCTCGTCATCGTCGGCGATCAGGACACGGCCGCTCACCAGCTGCCCTCGCTGGCCCCGCCATCGGCCTCGTTGGCAGCGCGCTGCGCCGAGCGGGCGCGCTCGAGCAGCTCGGCGACCGCGGCCGCGCGATCGTCAGCACCGAACACCGAGGAGCCGGCGACCAGGCTCTCCGCACCGGCACGGGCGGCTGCGGAGACCGTCGTGGCCGAGACGCCGCCGTCGACCTGGAGCCGGAACCGGGCATCGTGGGCCCGCCGCCAGGCTGCGGCCTCGGCGACCTTCGACAGGCACTCCCCACGGAACGCCTGACCGCCGAAGCCGGGCTCGACCGTCATCACCAGCAGCAGGTCGACGTGGGCGAGCAGCTCCTCGACCATGGCCACCGGGTGCGCGGGCTTGATCGCCACCCCGACCTGTGCGCCCCGCTCGTGCAGCGCGTCGATCAGGGCGCGCGGATCGTCCTCCACCTCGGGATGGAAGGTGATCGATTCCGCCCCGAGATCGACCAGTTGTGGCGCGTAGGTGGCCGGGTCGGTGATCATCAGATGGCAGTCGAGCATGCGGTCGGTCGCCCGTCGCAACGAGGCGACGACCGGCAGACCGAGGCTGATGTTGGGGACGTAGTGACCGTCCATGACGTCGACGTGGATCGTGTGCACCTGCGGGCCGACGTCGGCGACCTCCTCACCGAGCCGGGCGAAGTCGGCGGCGAGGATCGAGGGTGCCACCTCGAAGCTGTGCACGGGCAACTCCTTCACCGTTCGGCCCGGCGACGCCTGGGAGGCACCTGCCCCGCGACCGGAGACACCTGCCCCGGACACGACTCTACCGTTCGTCCGGACCCTCCCGGGTCCAGATGGCGATGAACATCCCGTCGGTGTCGTCGACGTCGGGCAGCAGCTGGCGCCGGCCCTCGAGGTGAAGGCCGGCCGCGGCCAGCGGCTCGATCGCCGCCTCGACCACACCATCGGTCTCGGCCGCCGTCCAGGTGCACACCGCGTAGGTCAGCCGGCCACCTGCGGCGACCCAGCGGGCCGCGGCCGTGAGCAGCTCACCCTGCAGCGCGGCCAGCTCCTGCGCGTCCTCCTGGCGCTGCCGCCAGCGCACCTCGGGGCGCCGGCGGCCGGTGCCAAGGCCCGTGCACGGGGCATCGAGCAGCACGACATCGAACCGCGCGTCGGGCTCGAGCGGTGCGTCCCTCGCGTCCCCGACACGGACGTCGACCGCCACGCCCTGCACCTGCGCTGCCTCGGCGACCAGGCGGGCGCGGTGAGCGTGGAGCTCGATCGCGGTGACCTCGGCGCCCAGCTGTGCGAGGTGGGTCGCCTTGCCGCCGGGACCAGCGCAGAGGTCCAGCGCGCGTGCAGTGGGGGCTGCACCCGTCGCGTGCACCACCTGCATCGAAGCCTCGTCCTGCGGGACGGCCCGACCCTCGGCCACCGCCGCGAGCTCACGAGGATCGGTGCCCGGCGCCCGGATCGCCTCCGGTGCCGCTCCCGGCTCGGCCTCGATCCCGGCCGCAACGAGCTCGGCGAGCAGCGCGTCGCGATCCCCCGTCGCCCGTAGCGTCAGGCCGGGGGCGAGGTCATCGGCGGCGAGGATCGAACGCGTGCGCTCCAGCCCGTAGCGCGGTAGCAGATCGGCGACCACCCAGCCCGGGTGCCCCGTGGTCAGCGCCAGGTGCTCGACGGGATCCTCGTCCGCCGTCGGCCACGGCAGATCGTCGCGGCGCCGCGCGAGCCCCCGCAGCACCCCGTTGACGAAGCCCGTCGCGCGGGCTCCCACGCTGCGGCGGAC
>JBKGZF010000226.1:0-4659 GCA_046545715.1 Nitriliruptoraceae bacterium
GGCTCGCCACCACGGCTCGACACCTCGGCTCGAAACCTCTGGGCCCGGCTCGAAGCTCGGCGTGCCCGCACGATGCTCCCCCGTGCGGCGACCCGCCAGGGTAGCGCTCAGGCTTCGAGGTCCTCGAAGGCCGTGGCGACACGCTGCTGTAGACGGCCTCGCGTGCTCGGACCGATGAACGCGGCGTCGAGCGCCGTCTGCGTCACCGCCACCAGGTCGCCGAGGTCCCAGCCGAACGCGTCGGCGACCGCGACCAGCTCCGAGGTGGCGTCGACCCCGCTCATCAGCCGGTTGTCGGGCGAGACCGTCACCGCGAAGCCGAGCTCGCGCAAGCGCCCGATGGGGTGGGAGGCGACGTCATCGCACAGCCCGGTGTGCACGTTGGAGGTGGGACACACCTCGAGGACCACCTGCTGGTCGTGCACCCGCGCCGCGACCGACCCGAGCGTGCCGTCGGCGGCGATGTCCTCGACGATGCGCACCCCGTGGCCGAGGCGCTCGGCGCCGGCATCGAGCGCATCGGCGATGGATCTGGGCCCGTCGGCCTCGCCGGCGTGGAGGGTGAGGTGCAGCCCACCGTCCACGGCGGTGCGCAGCGCCGCGGCGTGGCGGGAAGCGGGGAAGCCGGCCTCCGGTCCCGCGAGGTCGACCCCCACCACCGGTACCCCTCGCTCGCGGGCGCGCAGCGCAGCCGCGACAACCTCCTCACCGCGGTCCTCCTGACGCATGATGCAGGCGAGCAAACGGGTCTCGACCGCTTCGGGAGCGTCGGCGAGCCCCTCGCCCAACGCGTCGAACACCGCGTCCAGGCTCAGCCCATCCTGGGTCGACAGCTCCGGGGCGTAGCGCAGCTCGGCGTAGACCACACCGTCGGCGGCGAGGTCCTCGACCGCCTCGCGGGTCGTGCGCACGAGCGCCGCTTCGGTCTGCAGCACCGCGACGGTGTGCTCGAAGGCGGCGAGGTAGCGCACCAGATCGGTGCCGCCATCGCCCTGGTAGAACCACCGGGCCAGAGCAGCCTCGTCGTCCACCGGCAGGGTGTGGCCGACCTGCGCCGCCAGCTCACGCACCGTCGCGACGCGCAGCCCCCCGTCGAGGTGGTCGTGCAACACCGCCTTGGGCGCGCGACGGACCAGATCAGCAGCGAGCGGCATCGACAGCTCCAGGATGGTGGCGAGGTTCCCCCCGGCGACCCGAGCGGGACGGCCCGAGCGGGAGCGGGGAATCTAGCCGGGCTGCCGCTCGCCTCTGGCCGCAGCCACCATGGACGTGAACGCCGCGTGGAGCCGATCGTCGCCGGTGACCTCCGGGTGGAATGCAGTGGCCAGCAGTGGCCCCTGCCGCACGACGACGGGGTAGCCCGCGACCCGTGCGAGCACCTCGACCTCGTCGGAGAGCACCGCCTCGACCCGTGGTGCCCGGATGAAGGCGACGTCCATGGGGCCGCCGTCGATGCCCGCCACCTCGATCGAGGTGTCGAAGGAGTCGAGCTGGCGTCCGAAGGCGTTGCGCCGGGTGCGGACGTGCAACCCGCCGATCAGCGGTTGGGGCTGCGGTTGATCGAGCTCGTCGGAGAGCAGGATCATCCCGGCGCAGGTGCCGAACACCGGCAGGCCGGCAGCGACGCGCTCACGCAGCGGCTCGAGCAGGCCGACCCGCGAGAGCAGGCGACCGATCGTCGTCGACTCACCGCCGGGCAGCACCAGCCCGTCGATCTGCATCAGCTGCTCGGGCCGACGCACGGTGACGACCGTGGCACCGCAGCGCCGCAGGGCCTGCAGGTGCTCGAGCACGTCACCTTGCAGTCCCAGCACGCCGACCGTCGCACCGATGGGCGTCGCAGCCGTGCCGTCGACGTCGGCCGGACGACCACCCGGGCGGGTCGCCAACCGCTCGCCGGGGATCCAGCGGTCGGGGACGAAGTGGCCGCTCACCAGCCGCGGTCGGCGTACTTCTGCTCGTCGGACAGCGTGTCGATCTCGATGCCGACCATCGCCTCACCGAGGCCGCGCGAGACCTTGGCGATCACACCGGGGTCCTGGAAGTTGGTGGTGGCCTCGACGATCGCCTGGGCACGCCGCTCAGGCTCACCGGACTTGAAGATGCCCGAGCCGACGAACACCCCGTCGGCACCGAGCTGCATCATCATCGCGGCATCGGCGGGGGTCGCCAGCCCCCCTGCGGTGAACAGCACCACGGGCAGCCGGCCGGTCTCGGCCACCTCCCGCACGAGCTCGACCGGGGCGGCGAGGTGCTTGGCGGCGGTGTAGAGCTCGCTCTCGTCCATGGTGACCAACCGGCGGATCTCGCCGGCGATCGCGCGCATGTGGCGGGTCGCCTCCACGACGTTGCCGGTACCGGCCTCGCCCTTGGAGCGGATCATGGCCGCACCCTCGCTGATGCGCCGCAGCGCCTCACCGAGGTTGGTCGCACCACACACGAAGGGGATGTCGAACCGCCACTTGTCGATGTGGTGGGCCTCGTCGGCGGGGGTGAGCACCTCGGACTCGTCGATGTAGTCGACCCCGAGCGATTCGACGACCTGCGCCTCGACGAAGTGCCCGATGCGGACCTTGGCCATGACCGGGATCGAGACGGCCGCGGAGATCGCCTCGATCATCTGCGGATCCGACATGCGGGCGACGCCACCGTCGGCACGGATGTCGGCGGGAACGCGCTCGAGCGCCATGACCGCGACGGCCCCGGCCTCCTCGGCGATGCGTGCCTGCTCGGGCGAGACCACGTCCATGATGACCCCGCCCTTGAGCATGTCGGCGAGGCCGCGCTTGACACGGGTGGTGCCACGCTCTGGGCGCGGTGGGGAGGTGGGCTGCTCGTCGCTCATGGCCGTGCTCCGGTAGCGGATGTCGGGGACGTTTCGGCGCGGCGCCCCGTGGGAGACCATCGTACTACCGGGGGCCCGACGCGGACTCGCGGTCTCGAGTCCCTCACTGCTCGATGCCGGGCACCTGGTCGGCGAGGTGGACCCAGGTCGGACCGGGCTTGAGCGGGAACGGCTCACCGTCGGGGGTCAGCACCCGCAGCGGGTCGTCCGCGGTGGGCTTGGACCAGGTGGCCTCGTAGCGGCGTCCGTCGCGCAGGACGAGCGCCTCGGCGGACTCGGTGACGACGTCGGTCTCCGGGTAGCCGGTGGCACCGACGTAGTGCCGCGTGTCGAGCACGACCAGGTTGGCGGCGCCGATGCGCCCCTCACCGGTGACCCGGAACGGCTGGCCGTTCTGGCTGCGTCGGTAGCGCTCGGCCTCCTGGTCGTACTCCCAGTTGCTGATGTACTCGCGCGACATCCGGATGTCGATCGAGCGTCCAGGATCGGTGCAGCCCTCCAGGTCATCCGGGCACGACAGGGCATCGTCGGGGACGTCCTCGTCGAACGCCCAGCCGACATCGGTGAACGGCTCGGCCCCGCGGTCGATCGCACCCTCGAGCGTGCGGCGAACGTCGACGTAGAGGTTGTGGGGCGCCGAGCGACTGCTGTCACGGTAGAAGCCGGGGCCCCCTTCGGTGATGCGGATCGAGGGGGTCTGAGCAAGCATCGCCTGGACCTCGTCACGCGCACCGGAGTAGGCGAACGCGGACGGTCCGTAGCCACGCATGATCTGAGTGGTGACGGGGCGTGCGGAGCGGATCGGCCCTGCGACCTCCGGCACCTCGCTGTGGAAGATGGCGATGAACCGGGTCACCCCACCCTCCACACGCTCCTCGTAGACGACGTCGGCGGCGTCCAGCCCCGACTGCGGGCGAGCCTGTGGGGAGTTCTCGATCTTGGCCAGCAGCTGCGGCTGTTCGAGCAGCTCTTCGTCGATCCGCTCGCCCGTGAGATGCGAGCGCGGGCGGGTGTCCTCCGGCTCCTCCTCGTCCTCCTCATCGTCATCGTCTGGCTCGTCGACCGGCTCGGGCTCGGGTTCGGGCTCGCTCGCCTCGAAGGCGCTGGCCGAGCCCGCCTTGCCGGCAGCGGGGCCACACGACACCAGCACGAGGCTGCCGAGGAGCAGGGCGGCGAGGACGCGTGTCAAGGTCGGCTCTCCGGGTCGGGAAGGCGGCGGGGTCGAGGTGGAACGCGGTCGAGACCGACGCGCCAGCCTAGACCTGCCGGCGGCATCGAGCCGACACCTGCCGCCGCCTGTTCACCTCCCGCGGCGGACCGCCCGCAGGTAGCGCTCACGCAGCGCCGCGGCGACGACCGACCAGTCGTGCGCGGCTGCCTGGCGCCGCCCGGCTGCCGCCAACCGCTGCCGGCGCGCGGGATCGTCGAGCAACCGGGCGACGGCCTCGGCCAGCGCCGTGGGATCGCCAGGTGGCACCAGCCGACCGTCGCGGCCGTCGGTCACCACGCTGCGGTAGCCCGGCAGGTCGGAGGCGACGACCGCGGCCCCTGCGGCCATGGCCTCGAGCAGCACGATCCCGAAGGACTCACCGCCGAGCGCGGGTGAGACGTAGAGGTCGGTGCTTGCGAGCCGCGCGGCGAGCTCGGCATCGTCGACGCGGCCATGGAAGCGGACCCGATCGCGCAGGTCGGCCGGCAGCAGCGCGGCCGCGCGCTCCCGCTCGGGTCCGTCACCGATCACGTCGAGCTCGACGTCGTCGCGGGTGGCCGCGAGCGAGCGGAAGGCCTCGAGCAGGACCAGCAGGCCCTTGCGC
>JBKGZF010000227.1:0-4638 GCA_046545715.1 Nitriliruptoraceae bacterium
AGCTGGCGGAGGGCCGCGACCGGCCCCTCCTCCCTGCCGGCAGCCAACTCGCTGACGAGGCCGTCGAGCGCAGCGACCTCGAGGGCGCGCAACAGCTCCACGCTCTGCGCCGAGGGCCGCAAGCCGCACAGCACCTGCATGGGCGAGAGCGCGCACAGCAGCTCGGGCTTGCCCAGCGGATCGCGGAAGCTGCGCTGCGGTGCGTCCCGGGGGATGCCGCTCGTCTCCTCGCGGGCGAAGCCGTCGCGGGCCTGCGCGGCGTCTGGATGGGCCTGCAGCGACAACGGTGAGCCGACCGCCAGGATCTTGAGCAGGTAGGGCAGGCTGGCACCGAACCGGTCGGCGGTCGCCTGACCGAGCATGGTGGCGGGGTCCTCAGCCACGGCCGCGTCGAGCGGACGTCGGCGCCCGTCGTCGAGCTGGAGCACGGCCGGCGCCAGCGGATGCGCCCCGAACCACAGCTCGGCCTCCGGCTTGGGCGTGGGCGCGCGCCGACCCTGTAGCTGCGCGAGCGCGATGCGCGACCCCCAGGGGTAGTCGCGGATCACCCCGTCGAGGGCAGCGACCGGTTGATGCACCGCGGTCACAGGTTGCGACGCAGCTCGTCGAGCCGTGCGCTGACCTCGGCGAGACGGTCGTTGGTGCGCCGGAAGGTGAGGGCGTCCAGCGCGGGGTCGCGTAGCCGGTCGGTCAGCACCTCGACCTCGATGGTGAGCAGCTCCACCTCGGTTCGGACGGGCCGGACCGCCTCCAACGAGCCGTACGGCCGGGCCAGCAGCGCCTCGTGCAGCAGCTTGCGGGCACGCTCGTCACGGTGCAGCAGGCCCTCGTCGACCCCCGCCGCGGCGAGCAGCTCGTCCAGATCGGGCACCGCGCGGTCGAAGGGCAGGGCGTGCAGGACGTCCTCGAGGCGGGCGAGCGCCTCGTCCTGATCGCCACCCCACGAGCCGGACTGCTCGCCGGGCTCCCGTCCCGCAGCGGTCACCTCGGTGCTCCTGGTCGAAGGGGCAAGGATAGCGTCAACAGGGCGCCGACTCGCGGACTACGCCGCCCTGCGGCATCCTTGGACGTATGGATGAGGTCCCCACACCCGGGCAGCTGCGCACGGCCGCACGCGCGAGCTCGGTGCTGGCCTATGCGGCCGGTCTCGCCGGCATCGCCGGCGGTACGCTGGTCCTACGTGAAGGGCAAGTGGCGTTCGCCATCATCCTGTGGGTGATCACCTTCGCGGTCGGTGCCTCGCTGATGGGCGTCTCGTTGCTGATCCGCGCGCTCGCCGGGATCGCCGCCCAACTCGCACGCATGGAGTCGGACCTGCGGGTGCTCAGCAGCGACCGGGCGCGTCAGGCAGGTCTCGACCAACCGCGGGATGGTCGTGATCCGTGGCTCGGCCACTGACGGCCCGCGCCAGCCAGTACCGCACCTCGCACCGGAGGGTGTGCCATCTCCGCCATCGTCGCCGCTCATGGCCCGTTCGACCCGGCCGAGGGCGATCGGATGCTCGACCGTCTGACCCACCGTGGACCGGACGGCTCTGGCACGGTGCAGACGGGTCGTGCCTGGCTCGGCCACCGGCGACTGGCGATCGTGGACCTCGACCGAGGCAGTCAACCGCTGCACGCCCCTGCCCATGGCGCCTGGCTCGTCGGTGACGGCGAGGTCTACAACCACCGCCGGCTCCGTAACGAGCTCGAACGACGCGGTCACACCTTCCGTAGCGACTCCGACCACGAGACGGTCCTCGCCCTGCTGTGTGACGAGGGCCCTGAGGCGGTCGCACGCCTGTGGGGCATGTTCGCCTTCGTGCTCGCGGGCGACGGGACCTTCGCGGTCGCCCGTGACCTGCTCGGCATCACGCCGCTGTACTGGGTCCGCGACGGCGAGACGGTGGTGTTCGCAAGCGAGATCAAGGCCTTCGATCCCGATCGGCGCCAGCGTGTCGAGCCGTTCCCTCCTGGCCACACCTGGAGCCCCGAAGGGGGCCTGGTCCCGTTCGGCTCCCTGCCCGAGGAGCGTTCCGCGGAGCTCGAGAAGGTCGTCGGTGGTGACGTTCCGGACTCCGATCCGCCGGACACCGTGCTGGAGGAGATCCGCGCACGACTGATCGGTGCGGTGGAACGCTGCATGGCCGCCGACGTGCCGGTCGGGACCCTGCTCTCGGGCGGCCTGGATTCCAGCCTCGTCACCGCCATCGCCGCCAACCTCGCCGCCGAGCAGGGCTGGCGGCTGCCGACCTTCTCCGTCGGCCTCGAGGGCAGCGATGACCTGCTCGCCGCCCGGCGGGTGGCCAGTGAGCTCGGCACCGACCATCACGAGCGCGTCTACACCGAGGACGAGCTGATCGACTGGGTGCCGGAGGTGATCGGCGTCATCGAGTCGTTCGACCCGCAGCTGGTACACAGCTCGGTGCCCAACCTGCTGGTCAGCAAGCTGGCCGCCCGGCACGTCAAGGTGGTGCTCATCGGCGAGGGCGCCGACGAGCTGTTCGCCGGCTACGCCCACTACGACCGGATCGAGGGGCACGAGCAGCTGCACCAGGCCCTGATCGAGACGATCGAAGGACTGCACGCCGGTGGCCTGCAGCGGGTCGACCGCGTGGCGGGTGCCAACGGCCTCGAGGCCCGGCTGCCGTTCCTCGACATCGAGATGATGGAGCTGGGACTGGCCCTGCCAGCGAGGTGGAAGCTCACCGCGGCCGACCGGCCGGAGAAGTGGCTGCTGCGGCGCGCCTTCGACGGGTGGTTGCCCGAGGACCTGCTGTGGCGTCCCAAGGCCCAGTTCGGCGAGGGCACCGGCGCTCGCGACGTGCTGCGCGAGCACTACGGCGCCACCGTCGATGACCAGGAGTGGCAGCACCGCCAGAACCGGGTCGACCCACCGCTGCGCACCCGGGAGGAGGCGGCCTACCACCGCATCTTCGAGCAGCACCTCACCGGGCTCGACCCCTCAGGGGTCGTTGGGCGCTTCGTCGAGCCCTAGCGACGCGTCCGGTGGGACATCCGGGGGCGGGCTGACCCGCCGCGTCATCCACCACAGCCCCAGAGCGATGATCCCGACCAGGCCGATCGGACCGAGCACCCCGGCGGGGGTGAGGATCATGTGTTCCTCGCTGGCCACCTGCACCCAGCCGCCGACGTCGCCGAGCAGCACCGGCACCGCGTAGGTCAGCAGGACCACGCCCGCAGCGTCCGGACGCAGCCGCGGGGCCACCCACAGCACCACCGCCGCGGCCAGCGCTCCGGTGAGGCTGCCGGCGGCCTCGAACCCGGAGAGCTCGGTCAGCTCGAACTCGATGAAGCGGCGCGGCGCCCCCGGGGGCGCGAAGGCGACCTGCCGGAAGGCGGGCAGCCAGGCGAGGACGGCCAGTGCCACATAGCTCCCGTACGGTCCTGGGGCGTCCCACCGCCAGGCGCCACGGGGCCGCGCGAACCAGGCGACGACCCCGGCGAGGAGGCCGAGCAACCACACGCTCGGGCCTCCGAACCTCTGCAGCCAGTCCGCTGCGGTCGGTCCCAGGCCCGCCATCGGACGCGCGGCGAGCACCGCGAGGTCGGCGAGCGAGGTGGTCACCAACAGCAGGCTCACGGTCAGCAGCATCGCGACGGCGCGACGCAGCTGCCCCACGATCAGCAGCGCGGCGCCGACCAGCCAGGGCGCGACCCAGGCGCCGGCCCACAGCCAGCGCAGGCCGGCCGCCGGGCCCGTCGCTGCCTCCATCTGCCCGAGCGAACCGGCCAGCTGCAGCCAACCGAGGGTGAACATGGCGATCTGCAGCCCTGCGACCACGGCCGCGAGGCCTGCGGCGAGCCAACGCATGTCGCCAAACCCCCTGGGGGACGACGTCAGCAGACGGGCAGTCGGTCCAGCAGGTAGCTCTCGAGCTGGTCGATCGCGATCCGCTCCTGGGCCATGGTGTCCCGGTCGCGGACGGTCACGGCACGATCCTCGAGCGTGTCGAAGTCGACGGTCACGCAGTAGGGCGTGCCGATCTCGTCCTGGCGCCGGTAGCGCCGCCCGATCGACTGGGTCTCGTCGTACTCGCACATCCAGCGGTGCTTGAGCAGGTCGAAGACCTCACGGGCGGTCGGGGTCAGGGTCTCCTTCTTCGACAGCGGCAGGATCGCGACCTTGTAGGGCGCGAGCCGGGGGTCGAGCTTGAGCACCACCCGTTCCTGCAGCTCTCCCTTGGCATCCGGCGCCTGCTCGACGCGGTAGGCGTCGAACAGCAGCGCCAGCGTGGTGCGTGTGGCACCGGCGGCCGGCTCGATGACGTAGGGGTGGTAGCGCTCGTCCTTGACCTGGTCGTAGTAGGTGAGGTCCTGCCCCGAGGCCTCCTGGTGCGCCTTGAGGTCGAAATCGGTGCGGTTGGCCAGCCCCTCGAGCTCAGACCAGCCCATCGACGCGTCGGGGAAGTAGTACTCGATGTCCACGGTGCGCTTGGCGTAGTGGGACAGCTCCTCGGGGCCGTGCTCGCGGACGCGCAGGTTCTCGCGCCGGATACCGAGCTGGACGTACCAGTCGAGCCGCTCGTCGATCCAGTACTGGTGCCAGTCGGCGTCGGTGCCCGGCTCGACGAAGTACTCCATCTCCATCTGCTCGAACTCGCGGGTCCGGAAGATGAAGTTGCCCGGCGTGATC
>JBKGZF010000228.1:0-4618 GCA_046545715.1 Nitriliruptoraceae bacterium
GATCTGCTCGCCGACGACGCCACCTCGCGGCTCTCGCCCCACCTGCACCTCGGCACGATCTCGGTCGCGGAGCTCGCCGCGCGGGTGGACCGCTCGCGGCCGGGCCATGAGGCCTTCCTGCGGCAGCTGTGCTGGCGCGACTTCAACCATCAGCTGCTGGCGGCCAGGCCCGACCTGCCGCATGTCGACCTCCGCGACCGCGGCGATCGCTGGCACGAGGATGAGGATGCGTCGGAGGCCTGGCGGCAGGGCCGCACGGGCTACCCGGTCGTCGACGCGGGGATGCGTCAGCTCGCCCGGGAGGGCTGGATGCACAACCGGGCACGGATGCTGGTGGCGTCGTTCCTCACCAAGCACCTCTACCTCGACTGGCGTCTGGGCGCCCAGCACTTCCTCGACCACCTGGTCGACGGGGACCTGGCCAACAACTCGGCGCAGTGGCAGTGGGTGGCGGGCACGGGCTCCGATCCGCGCCCCAACCGGGTGTTCAACCCGGTCACCCAGTCACGTCGCTACGACCCCGACGGCAGCTACCTCCGCCGCTACCTCCCCGAGCTCGCGGACGTCGACGCGGCCGACATCCATGCCCCGTGGCGGGAGGACGGGACCTCGCTGGTGGCGGCGACCGGCTACCCGCCGCCGATCGTCGACCACGCGCAGGCGCGCGAGCGCTTCCTCGCCGCTCGTGGCCGCTGATCAGCGGGCAGGACGACCACGTGCCTAGCCTGCCGACGGACGCCCCAACCACCCCACCGTCCGCTCTGAGCGGCCGGTCGCAAGCCAGGAGGTCACCGTGCGCCTGCGTTCGTCCCACGTCGCCCTGGTCACCGGCGGCGCGTCCGGTCTCGGCGAGGCCACCGTCCGGCGGCTGCATGCCGCCGGCGCATCGGTGGCGATCGTCGACCTGCCCGACACCGCTGGCGGATCGCTCGCCGAGGAGCTGGGGGAGCGTGCCCGCTTCGTGCCCACCGACGTCACCGACGAACAGGCCGTCACCGAGGCGGTCGACCAGGCTGGCGAGCTCGGTGAGCTGCGCGTCGCGGTGAACTGCGCGGGGATCGGCTGGGCCGCCCGTGTGCTCGGTCGCGAGGGGCCCCACGACCTCGGCCCCTTCCAGCGGGTGGTGACCGTCAACCTGATCGGCACCTTCAACGTCCTGCGCCTGGCCGCGGCCGCGATGGCCGAGCACGAGCCGGTCGACGAGGATCGAGGGGTGATCGTCAACACCGCCTCCATCGCCGCCTACGACGGCCAGATCGGCCAGATCGCCTACAGCGCGTCGAAGGGCGGGGTGGTCTCGATGACCCTGCCGGCCGCGCGTGATCTGGCGCGCCACCAGATCCGGGTGATGACCATCGCGCCGGGCACCTTCGACACGCCGATGCTCGCGGGGCTGCCGCAGGAGGCGCGCGAGGCACTGGCCGAGGACATCCCGCACCCCCACCGGCTCGGTGACCCGGATGAGTTCGGCCACCTCGTCCACCAGCTGGTCGAGCACCCCTACTTGAACGGCGAGGTGGTGCGGCTCGACGGCGCCCTACGGATGAAGGCGCGCTGAGCGGACCGTCGGTGGAGGGTCCCGGCGGAGTGACCAGCTGACGGGTATACGCTGCCTCGCAGCGCTGGAGGCGGGCAGTTGGACGACGAGGTCGACGAGGTCGACGCGACCGGGATGACGCTCGAGGGCGGTGGTCCGCGCGACGACGGGCACGGCCATCGCCTGAGCTCGCTGGACGCCGCGTTCCTCGAGATGGAGTCGCCGACGCGGCCGATGCACGTCGGTGGCCTGTTCGTCTTCGATCCGCCGGAGGGCGAGCGCCGCTTCACCTTCTCCGGCTTCATCGAGCTGGTCCGCTCACGGCTGCACCTGGTGCCGCGCTACCGCCAGAAGGTGGTCGAGCCACCGCTGAAGCTGGCCACGCCGCTGTGGGTCGACGACCCCGACTTCGACCTGTCGTACCACGTACGGCACGCCGCGCTGCCGTCGCCGGGAACCACCGCGCAGCTCAACGAGTACGCGGCACGGATCCTCTCGCGCCTGCTCGACCGGGACCGTCCGCTGTGGGAGCTCTACGTCATCGAGGGGCTGGAGCACGGTCGGATCGCCCTGCTGGCCAAGACGCATCACGCGATGATCGACGGGCTGGCCGGGCTGGACATCGCGACCGTGATGCTCGACCTGGCACCCGACGAGAGCGACGACCTCCCCGAGCCGCAGCCGTGGCAGCCCCAGCCGATGCCCTCCTCGAGCGAGCTGACAGCCGATGCCGTGCGTCGGCTGATGACCTCGCCGGCGGAGCTCGTCGGCTCGGTCAACCGCATGGCGCGCACGCCATGGTCGGCGGTGCGTCGTGCCGTCGAGGTGGGACGCGGGGTCAGCCGCGTCGCCGCCGCCGACCTCGCACGACCCGCACCCCGGTCACTGCTCAACCGGCCGCCCGGTCCCCACCGCCGGTTCGCGATCCAGCGGATCAGCCTCGACCGGGTCAAGGCGATCAAGGATGCGTTCGGCACGACGGTCAACGACGTCGTGCTGGCCGCGATCTCCGACGCGACCGGGCGCTACCTGCGCCACCGGGGCGTCGACACCGATGGCGTGTGGCTGCGTGCGATGGTGCCGGTCAGTACCCGGCGGGCGTCTGAGGAGCACCACCTCGGCAACCGGGTCGTGGCGGTGTTCGTCGACGTGCCGATGTTCGAGATGGACCCCGTCGAGCGGCTGCGCGTGTGCCAGGACGCGATGGCCGAGGTCAAGCTCTCCCACGCGGCGGTGGGCGCGGGGTTCTTGATCGGTCTGGGCGAGTTCGCGCCCCCGACGATCCACGCCATGGCGGCCCGTCTGGCGGTCAACAGCCGGGTGTTCAACTTCCTCGTCACCAACGTGCCGGGCCCGCAGCAGCCGATCTACTGCCTGGGCGCCCGGCTGCTGGGGGCCTTCCCGTTCACGCCGTTGGCGGCCAACCACAGCTACGGGGTGGGGGTGACCTCCATCGACGGGTGGCTGAACTTCGGGTTCGTCGCCGGCTACGACGCGCTGCCCGACATCGAGGTGGTGCCGGGCATGCTGGTCAGCGCCGTCGACGAGCTGGCGGCGAGCGCCGCCGCGGTCTCGCAGCGGGTGGCGGCGCTGGAGGCCAACCGACGTCCACGTCCGCCGGTCGGTGAGGTCGGCCCGCCGCAGCAGGGCGCCGAGGCCGAGCCCGATAGCCGACCGCGCTGAGCGCACCAGACGCGGTCAGAGGAGGCAGCCGTGAGCAACCGCGCCGGTGTCGAGCCGGACCCGTCATCCGTGGCCGACCCGTCGGGTGTCGCACGACCACGGCTGGCCGTCCAGCGGCTGCGCGAGGACGTGGCGCTGCCGGCCTACGCCCATCCTGGCGACGCTGGTCTGGACCTCGCTGCGGCGGAGGCGGTCAGCCTGTGGCCGGGGGAGCGGGCTGCGGTGCCGACGGGGCTCGCGGTGGCGGTGCCCGCTGGCTGGGTGGGACTGGTCCACCCGCGGTCCGGACTCGCCAACCGGCGTGGGGTCACGGTCGCCAACGCCCCGGGCACGATCGACGCGGGCTACCGCGGTGAGCTCAAGGTGCTGCTGATCAACCTCGGCGCGGAGCTGGTGGAGCTCGACGCCGGCGACCGCGTCGCCCAGCTGCTGCTCCAACCGGTGGGCGACGCCGAGGTGGTCGAGGTCGACCAGCTCGACCCCACCGATCGCGGGGAGGGTGGCTTCGGCTCGACCGGGCTGGGGCGGCGGTGACCAGCGACGATGTACCCTGATGGGTGTTCCTCGCCGGCGGCTGAGCGAGGTTTGCCGACCGTTGGGGCAGCGGTTACCGTTCGCCGCCGTACGCGGATGTAGCTCAGTTGGCTAGAGCGCCACCTTGCCAAGGTGGAGGTCGCGGGTTCGAATCCCGTCATCCGCTCTGCGTCCGATCCGGCCCTGGTGGCCGGATCGTCGCATTGTGGTGGCTCTTCGCCGGTCGCAGGCGTTGGCCGGGGTGGTCGGGGTGGCCGGCCGGGAGCGGGTTGGGGGTCACCTGGTTGGTTCGTTGCGGTTCTGTGACGTGCCACGGACACGGCCATGACGGGCACACGGGATGGTGTGATCGGGCGCTCCAACAGCGCCGGACCCGAGACCGAGCGGTCCTCCACCGACCAGCCCGAGGCCCACCATGCGGCGCTTCACGCTCCCGTTGCTCCTGCTCGCTGCGCTCCCGCTGGCACTGCTGGGCTGTGCTGAGTACATCCTCGTCGGCGGGCCCCTCGCCACCGACGACAGCGACACGACCTCCGGCGCCGACACGAGGTCGGCCGCTGGCGACAGCGTCACCGCGCAGCGGGTAGAGGAGCGCGACGAGGTCGTCGAGGAGCCGATCGGCCACGGCGAGCAGCGTCGTGAGACCGGGGAGTTGCCCGTCGACGAGACCCAGGTCGCCGACGAGGGCCGCGACGGTCTGCTGCGCAAGGTCTATCGGGTCACGCTCATCGATGGTGAGGAGACCGAGCGCAAGCTCACCCACGAGGAGGTGGTGCGTGAGCCGACCGATCGTGTCGTGCTGGTCGGCACCGGGCCGGAGCCCGAGCCGGAGCCCGAGCCCGAGCCCGAGCCGGAGCCCGAGCC
>JBKGZF010000229.1:0-4617 GCA_046545715.1 Nitriliruptoraceae bacterium
CGTCCACTACGTGCAGACCAAGACCCCGCTGCTGGTGCAGGAGACGATCGCCGACGCGCACGCCCGGGGGGAGACCGTCTACACCGAGGACACCCTGTTCTCGATGGACATCTCCAACGGGACCACGGGCCTTGGCATCGCCTACGCGCTCGGTGAGATCGACCGCATGCCCGAGCCCGAGGAGATCGGCAAGAACCACGACCTGTACTCCTCGGTGGCCTCCTGCTCCTCTGGTGTCGAGCTCGATCGTGCCCAGATCGTCGTCGTCGGCAACGCGCCGGGCGCCCGCAGCCGCTACCGGGTCGGCCACCACGAGATGAAGGACGCGATCGACCAGGACGGCATCTGGCAGGCGATCCGCTCGGCCGGGCTCGAGCTGCCCGAGCGCCCGCACCACCGCGACCTCGACGGGCGCCTGGTCAACGTCTTCCTCAAGTGCGAAGCGGATCCACGTGGGACGCTGCGGGGGCGGCGCCAGCTCTCGCTCGACGACTCCGACGTGCACCACCACCGCCAGATCAAGGGCGCCGTCGGCGGGGTCACCGCCGCGACCATCGGTGATCCGGCGGTGTTCGTCTCGGTGGCCGCGCTGCACCAGGGTCCGCTGGGGGGTGGGCCGGTGGCCGCGATCGTCGAGGCTGACTGAACCACACCCCAGCTGACGACTGGGGCACGAGGTGCCAGCGCGCGTCGTCAACCTTCGCCAGCGACGTCGCGCGCGTCACCTCCCTAGGCTCCGCGCATGATCGGTCGGACACCGTCCGGCCACTGTTGACGGAGCAACGGCAACGCTGGGCAACAGCAACACGGGAACGACACGGGGCGGACCACGCGTGGAGAGCCGTGGGCCGAGCAGCCACATCCAGCCGCCGTGACGCGGCGCAGACCCGGACCGCACGGCCCGGGGGAGGGGAGCGAAGATGAGCAGCACCCAATCGATGACGGAGCTGAACTACGGCCTCGAAGATGTCCCCAAGCCAGCCATCAAGGCGGTGGGGCTCGGTCTGCAGCACGTCCTGACGATGTTCGGCGCCACGATCGCGGTGCCGTTCCTGATCGGCGGGGCGCTGGAGCTGACCGGGCCGGACCTCGCCATCCTGATCAGCTCGGTGTTCATCGCCTCGGGGATCGCCACGATCATCCAGGTCCTGATCGGGACGCGGCTGCCGATCGTGCAGGGCGTCTCGTTCGCGTTCCTCGGACCGTTCTTCGCCATCGCGGGGGTGTACTCGGGTGCCGAGGGGATGCAGGTCATCGCCGGCATGGTGATCGTCGGGGCACTGCTACCACTGATCATCGGCTATGGCGGTCTGATCGGCCTGCTGCGGCGCTACATCACCCCGGTCACGATCGGCCCGGTGATCGCCCTGGTCGGGCTGAGCCTGTTCAGCGCGGCGGCGGACAACGCCTCGGGCAGCTGGCCGCTGGCGGTGATCACGCTGATCCTGATCTTCGTCTTCGCCCTGATGCTCGCGCCCAAGTACCGCATGTTCTCGCTGTTCCCGATCCTGCTGGCCATCGTCACCGCCTACGTGCTGGCACTGCTCGGCACGTTCACCGGCATCATCGAGGAAGGCTCGGCGGCGGCCGTGGTGTTCGACACCGTCGCCGAATCGCCGTGGTTCCGTGGCTTCGAGGTCGGCGGTGGCGGGATCGTGTTCCCGTGGGGCGCGCCGATCTTCGACTTCGGCTTCCTCATCGCGGTGCTGGCCGCCTACCTCGCGTCCTCGATCGAGTCGTTCGGTGACTACCACGCCATCTCACGGATCGCTGGCCAGGGTGACCCGGACTCCAAGACGATCAGCCGCGGCATCGGTGCCGAGGGCCTCGGCTGCGCGCTCACCGGCGTGTTCGGCGGCTTCTCGTCGACCTCCTACTTGGAGAACATCGGCCTGGTCGGGCTGACCAAGGTCGCCAGCCGCTCGGTGGTGCTGATCGGTGCGGTCGCCCTGATCCTCCTCGGGCTGATCGCCCCCATCGGCGCGGTCGTCGCCACGATCCCCGTCCCGGTGGTCGGCGGCGTCTACCTCGCGCTGTTCGGCCTGATCACCGCGGTCGGGCTGTCCAACCTGCGTCGGGCGGACATGGACTCCCAGCGCAACCTGATGATCATCGGCTTCCTGCTGTTCGGGGGTCTGGCCTTCCCGGCCTACTTCGGCAGCGATGCCGCCGCGGACTTCAGCTTCTTCGGCATCGAGTGGGCGACGACCCTGCTGACCTCGATCCTGTCCAACGCGATCGCCACCGCGGCCGTGCTCGGCATCCTGCTGGACAACCTGATCCCCGGCACGGACCGGGAGCGCGGTATCGGGCAGGCCGAAGAGGTGGTTCCGCCGTACGAGGTCCCAGGCAAGCAACAGCTGCGCGACGACGAGGACCACACCTAGCTCGCTGTCCCTAGTGAGCTGGTGGGGCCGCGCCGGCTGGCGCGGCCCCGCTGGTCTCGACGATGTCCGCCGTCCGCCGCCGGCGGCTCATCGGCCGACCGCTGGAAGGACCTGACGAGCGTTCGGGGCTGGCATCGGCGCCTGTTGCCGAGGCCGCCGCAGGTGTTGGGTCCTAACGTGGACAGCTGACCGCGATCCGAGGAGCTTGTGGTGGCACGCACGGTGATCGCGCTGGGTGGCAACGCCATCTCGCCGGCTGGGACCGCGGGTACGGCCGCGGAGCAGACCGAGAACCTGCACGCCTCCATGGTCGAGATCGCCGAGCTCGTCGCCGGGGGCCTCGACCAGCTGGTGCTCACCCACGGCAACGGCCCACAGGTCGGCAACGTCCTGATCAAGAACGAGCTCGCGCGTGATGTCGTGCCACCGGTCCCGCTCGACTGGTGCGTCGCCCAGACCCAGGCCACCATCGGTTTCACCATCGCCGACACGCTCGGCTACGAGCTGGGCCTACGCGGCATCCACCAGCCGGTCGTGCCGGTGGTCAGCCGCGTGCGCGTCGGTCTCGACGACCCCGCCTGGGAGGAGCCGTCCAAGCCGATCGGCCCGTACCTCGACGACGCGGACGAGGTCGCACGACGCGAGGCCGCAGGCCAGCACTACACCGAGATCCCCGACCGCGGCTGGCGGCGGGTGGTGCCATCGCCACAGCCACGTGAGAGCCTGGACCGTCCGGCGGTCGAGCTGCTGCTCGAGGACGGTGCCATCGTGGTGGCCAACGGTGGCGGTGGGATCCCCGTCGTCGCCCGGTCGGACGGTCCGTGGGACGGGGTCGAAGCGGTGATCGACAAGGACCTCGCCGGTGCGTTGCTCGCCGAGGAGCTCGGGGCGACCAACTTCGTGATCCTCACCGACGTGCCAGGGGTCGCGGTGGGCTTCGGGACCGCCGAGCAGCGGTGGCTGGCCGAGGTCGAGGTGGCGCAGCTGCGCGAGCATCAGTGTGAGGGTCACTTCCGGGCGGGCTCCATGGGGCCGAAGGTCGAGGCCGCCTGCCGCTTCGTCGAGCGCACCGGCGGCCGTGCCACGATCGCGGCCCTGGCCGACGCTCAGCAGGCCGTCGGCGGGGCAGTCGGAACCCGGGTCCTGCCATGATCCCCGTGGTCGCCGCCCTGCCGCTCCGCGAGCTGCTCGACGGGCCGCAGCGGGTCGTGACCGTGCTCGCCCGCTTCCCGCATGCCGCCTACCTGCAGCTCGCCATCGACGCAGAGCCGGCACCGGTCATCGCGTTGGTGACCAGCGACGGCATCGCTCACCCGAACTCGCTGGTGCTCACTCGGCCCGCGGCCGCGCGGCCGCTGGCGTCGGTGCACCGCGGCGAGGCCGCGATGATCGGCGACGGCGCCCTGTGGCTCGGGGGAGAGCAATACCGCCCGGTCCGTTGGTGGTCGCCGGTGCCGGCACTGGCCTCGGTCGATGCGGACATGCTGGCGGTGACCAGCTCCCTGCTCGGCAGCCACCTCGACGTGCGTTCGCAGGCGCTGCCGCAGGAACTGGGCTACCCGCTGCGCTCGGTGCAGGAGGCGCTCACCGCCGGACGGGTGCGGCCAGCCGCGGCAGCGGCCAGGGACCTGGTAGGGCGGGGGCCCGGCCTCACGCCCGCAGGCGATGACGTGCTGGCCGGGCTGCTCGCCGCGGGCAGTGCGTTGTCGGCGGTCGTCGCGCCCACGGTCCCCGAGGTGCGACGCGCGATCGACGAGTTCGGTGCCGCCACGGTCGCGGATGCGGTCGGCCGGACCACCGCGATCTCCCTGGAGCTGCTCAGGCAGGCCGCCGCCGACGCTGTGCTCGCTCCCGCAGGACGTCTGCTGCGTGCCCTGGTGCACACCGACGACCTCAGTGGTGGGCGCATCGTCGTCGCTGCCGACGAGCTGCTCGCGGTCGGCTCGACCTCCGGGCGTGACCTGGCCGTCGGCCTCCATGCCGGTGCTGCGCTGGTCGCGGGTGCCGCAACCGGGGTCGTGCCCGGACCGAGCCGCAGATCCATCGCAGCCGTGCCAGCCGGGGCCGTCGCCTGACACCATCGCAGGTCCGGTGCGCCGGGCCCGGACCGCACGCCCACCGCTCTACCCACCGCTCTACCCACCGTTCCAGCCACCGTTCCACCCACCGCTCCACGAGGAACCCGTCATGGTCGAGCACCTCGACGTCAGGACCGGCGCCTACGCCGACT
>JBKGZF010000230.1:0-4587 GCA_046545715.1 Nitriliruptoraceae bacterium
GTGCGCCGGGCGGCAGTCCGGGGCCATCATCGCTGACCTGGACGCGCACCTCGGCGACATCGGCGCAGATCGCGATCCGGGCGGCAGGTGTGCCGTCATCGCCGACCGCGTGCTGCTCGACGTTGGACAGCAGGTTGTCGACGATCTGCGCCAGCCAGCGGCGGTGGCCGAGGACGCGTGGGTTCGGGTGGCTCGCGCGGCTGTCGACCTCGACCTCCACGCCCCGCGTGCGTGTCAGTGCGGCGCGCTGCTCGACGATGTCGCCGACGGGGACCGGGACCGGGGTGCTCTGGTCCTCGGCATCGCCGAGCACCAGGTCGTGGAGGTGGCCGATGCCGTTGGCCAAAGCGTGATCGAGTCGCTCGCGCTGCTGCTCGTCGAGATGCTCACGCTGCTGCCGCAGGGTGCGCGCGGCGCCCTCGATCGCCAGCAGCGCGTTGCGTGCCTCGTGCCGCAGCTCCCGGTCGGCCAGCTCTCGGCGGTCGAGGCTGCGACGCTGTGCGCGCTGTGCTCGATGCAGCGCCCTACGCCGGACCTCGGCACTATGACCCAGCGCCCGGTAGACGCCGGCTGCACCGATCAGCAGTGCGGTGACCCCTAGGACCGCGGCCGTGAGCGAGAGGTCGGCCGCCAGCAGTCCGTTGAGTCCGCGCGTCAGGGTGGCGGTGGCCAGACCGCCGGCGAGACCGGTCAGCCACCAGGATGGCTGCGGATCCGATCGCGGGCGCCGCAGTGCGCCGACCACGGCCACACCGGCCCAGGTCCCGGCGAGCAGCAGGCAGCCGGCGACCATCACCTGCGCACCGGAGATGCTCAGGCTCAGCACCGCGACCGCTCCGAGCAGCCAGGCCACGACACCGGGCACGCCCACGGTGGCGAGCTGGCGCAGCACGCCGCCGCCGCTGTCGACCTCCGTCCCTACCGCAGCGTGGCCCGCGCACAGCGCGGCCGACAGGTGGAGGATCACCGCCGCCGCGGCACCGGGGCCCACGGTGTGCAGGTCCACGACCTCGATCAGCAGCGCGACACCGAGCAGCCATCCCGCGGCGGCCAGGCGGAAGCCGGCGGCAACGCCGCTGACCCGCCAGAACAGCTGCGCTCCCAGGGCCAAGGTCAGCGACAGGCTCAGCGCGGCGCCCCGGGCGAGATGCGCCAGTGCCTCGGTGCCCGCCATCCCGCTCGCGGTGGTGAGCGCGACGGCGACGACCACCACAGCGAGGCCGATGGCAACGAGCGTCCATCTCGCCGCCCGAGCAGCCTGCGCCGATCGATCCGGTTCCTCAAGCGCACGCCGGTCCTGGCCGCGGTAACGGCCGGTCGTGGCCGCACCCGCCTCAGCCGGGTCGCTCATGAGCTCCCCCTGTCCCCGCTTGGACGGTCACCGTGCGGCCGGTTGACCGACCAACCGGCCGGTGCCCGGCATCCCGCATCACGTTTCGCGCACCGGGGCTCACGTGTCACGAGCTCACGTGTCGGGATCCCCGTATCGGGGTGCTGTGTCGGGTTCCCGTATCAGGACCGTCGCCCACCACGTTAACCATGGGGTGTGACGGATGACGCCGATCCGTTCCGTCGCCCTAGTCGGGCCGGGCCCTGACACACGGGCACCACACACGGGCCCCGGCGAGGCGGTCAGCCGGTGTCGCTAGCCTCACCGGGTCGTCGAGGAGGTCGCGATGCGCCATGTGGTGTGGGACTGGAACGGCACCCTGCTCGATGACCAACCGTTGGTCATCGAGGGCCTCAACGCTGCTCTCGCGGCGGTGGGGCAGCCACCCATCGACCTCGCGACCTACCAACGGCTCTACACCCGGCCGGTGCAGGTGTTCTACGAGCGCTTGCTCGGCAGGCCGATCAGCCCAGGGGAGTGGGAGACCATCGACGCGCGCTTCCACACCGGTTACCACGCGGCGCTGGACCGGGCTGAGCTCACCGACGACGCACACGTTGCGCTCGACGCCGTGGTCCGCGGTGGCGACTCGCAGTCGCTGCTGTCGATGTTCCCGCACGACCAGCTGCTGCCGCTGGTCGAACGGTTCGGGCTCGACGCCCGGTTCGTCGTGGTCGACGGTCTGCGCGGTGACGGCGGCGGGGTCAAAGCGCCGCACCTGCGTCGCCACCTCGACCGCGTCGCGGCAGCCCTCAGCGACCCCGCCGACGAGGTGGTGGTGATCGGCGACGCGCTCGATGACGCGGCGGCCGCGGCGCAGGTGGGTGTGGCCTGCGTGCTCTACGACGGTGGCTCGCACCCGCGAGGGGAGCTCGAGCAGACCGGCGTCCCGGTGGTCGACTCCCTCTCGGCCGCCGTGCTCACTGCGGTCGCGGCCTGATCAGGATCGGGGCCGCGGCTCAGGGGGTGAGCGTGGCCGGCCCCCGCTGTGGGTCGGCCGGCAACGGTGGCCGTCCGGCGATGCGTAGACCCGGTGCGTCAGCCGTATCGCCGGGCTCGATGCGTATGGTCAGCGGCTCGCCGGGCCACCCTGCGGTCAGGCCCCCGTCCTCCTCCGTGACCTCGGCGCCGAGCGCGGTCCACACCGCACGTGCCGCTGACAGGTCGGGATGGGTCAGCAGGGGACCGTGCAGGGTCGCGGCATCGGCGGCCGGCTCCTCGGGGACCGCACCGAACCGTGCGGCGAAGTCGGCGTCGGTGTAGCCGGCCCAGGCGATCTGGACGATCAGGCCCCCCACCTGGGACGGGCGCAGGAAGCCCTCATGCCACATGTCACCGTCGGTGGCGACATCGACGACCTCGAAGCCCTCGTCCTCGAGCGTGCTCACCGCAGCGAGCAGATCGGCGACCTTGAGCGTCACGTGGTGCACGCGGGGCCCGAAGCGCTCCAGGAACGTGGCGGCGAAGCCGCCGTCACTCGCCGGCTCGAGCAGCTCGAGCTTGGCACCGCCGGCGTAACGCAGCTGGCGGGTGGTGAAGCCGGCCTCCGCGACCGGTATGGCCGGTCCGACCCAGCCGCCGCCGAGCTCGTCGTGCCAGCGGCGGGCGGCCACCTCGATGTCGTAGACAGCGACGGCCACGTGATCGGGGACGGTGTCGATGGGCACGTGCGGGGCTCCTGCTCGGCGGGCCGTGGTCCGAGTGGTGACGGGGTGTGATGACGGGGCACGGTGACGGGCGTGGTCAGGGGCCGGTGACGGCCCAGTGACGATGAGTGGACGTTAATCATCGTTCACCGGGAGACCGAAACCGACCTGGCGGCACCCGCGCTGCGTCAGGACAACGCCCGGTAGGCTGGTGATCGCAGGCGAACGCGCGTTCGCGTAGGTGGCCCGCACGGCGTTCCGGCGTGCACCCGACCTGCGCTGCGACGGCGAGCCCCGATGGCGAGGACGACGGTGGCGGCAGCACGGCATCCCGAGCCGATCCTCCACGTCGACATGGACGCGTTCTACGCCTCGGTCGAGCAGCGCGATCGGCCGGAGCTCGCGGGGCTGCCGGTGGTCGTCGGCGGGGCAGGAGGTCGCGGGGTCGTGGCGGCCGCCTCCTACGAGGCGCGCCGGTACGGCATCCACAGCGCGATGCCGATGGTGCGGGCCCGGCGGTTGTGCCCGGAGCTGACGATCGTCTCCCACCGCTTCGAGCGCTACCGCGAGGTCTCCCAGGCGGTGATGGCGATCCTCCACGACGTGACCCCGCTGGTCGAGCCGCTCTCGCTCGACGAGGCGTTCCTGGACGTCGGTGGGGCGGTCCGGCTGTTCGGGGATCCGCCGACGATCGGCGAGCATCTGCGTCGTCGGATCCGCGACGAGCTCGACCTGCCCTGCTCAGTGGGGGTGGGGCCGACCAAGTCGGTCGCCAAGCTGCTCTCCGCCGAGGCCAAGCCCGATGGGCTGGCGCACTGGCCGGCTGACGAGGTGGTGGCGCGGTTGCGCCCGATGCCCGTCGCCCGGCTGTGGGGCGCGGGCCCACGGACCGTCGAGCGGCTGCATGCCTACGGCTTCCGACGCATCGGTGACGTCGCCGACGCCGATCTGCGCACGCTGCAGCGGGTGGTCGGCGAGGCCCTCGGCAGCCAGCTTCACCAGCTCGCGCGCGGTGAGGACCCCCGCCGGGTCACGCCCCACGAGCCGGCCCGCTCGATCTCGGCCGAGCGCACCTTCGACGCGGACCTCGACGACCCGGTCGAGCTCGAGCGCGTCGTGCTCAAGCTCGCCGCGATCGTCGGCCGGCGGCTGCGTCGCGCCGGGACCGCCGGGCGCACGATCACCTTGAAGGTCCGCTTCGCGTCGTTCGAGACGGTCACCCGCTCGACGACCCTGCCGGCGCCCACCGACCGGACCCACGACCTGGTGGTGCTCGCGACCGACCTGCTCGCCTCGCTGCGGCTGGAGCGCGCCCGGAATGGCACGCTGGGCCAGCCGGTCAGCCAAGTAACGAAGGGCACGCAGCCGAGGGCACGTAGGGTCATTGACCACAGGAAGACAACGAGTGATCACCGGCATCAGTCATCTCATATCATACGTATGCCATTTCGATGCCTTGCGCGACTCGTGCCACAGTATGCTCGGTCTGCGAGCGCTCGCCTACGGGAAGGCCTGATGCGGCAAGTCAGGGGCACCTGGTCGGACGAATAG
>JBKGZF010000231.1:0-4535 GCA_046545715.1 Nitriliruptoraceae bacterium
GCGGCGATCGAGCTCGCGCCAGATCCGGTCGAGCTCGTCGGGATCCATCGGAGGCGCCGCATCGGCCGTGACCGGCGCGGGGTCGCTGACCTGTTGGCTGGCGAGCTCGATGAACCAGGGCGCGACGGGCTCGTCGGGATCGCGGTGATCGAGCCCGCGCATCGCCGAGCTGAAGGTCGCGACGACCGCCGCTTCGGGATCAGCAGCGCTCGCGACCGTCGCACGCACCGCTGGTGCATGGCGGTGGACGAGGGCGGCGAACGCCGTCGCCATGCCCTCCTGCGCGCGTCGGACGAGCTCAGCGTCCGAGCGGGTTGCCAGTTGCATGCGCCCACCTCGTCATCGCAGGAGCCTATCGCCGGTGGGGACGGCCACCTCCGCCGGTCGGCTGGGTGGGCCACGCGGGCCGGTGGGTGCCTACCATGTGCGGACAGCCACAGCAGGGAGTGCGAACGTGGACTGGGAGGAGCGCTACCAGGCTTGGCGGGCCAGCTACGAGTCGGTCCCCAGGCGTCGCGAGGACGACGAGGTCACGACGCTGTCGGGCATCCCGCTCGACCCGATCTACGGCCCGCAGGACGTCGACCTCGATCCGGATCGCATCGCCTACCCGGGCCAGTACCCCTATACCCGCGGCGTGTACCCCTCGATGTACCGCACCCGGCCCTGGACGATCCGCCAGTTCGCGGGCTTCTCCGATCCCGAGGCGACCAACCGGCGCTTCCACGACCTGGTGCGCGGCGGTCAGCACGGTCTGTCGGTGGCCTTCGACATGCCGACGCTGATGGGGCTGGACTCCGACGACCCGAGGTCGCTCGGCGAGGTGGGCCACTGCGGGGTCGCGGTCGACAGCGTGCGCGACATGGAGCGGCTCTTCGACGGTCTGCCGCTAGGCGAGCTCACCACCTCGATGACCATCAACGCGCCGGCGGTGACGCTGTTCTGCATGTACGCCGTCGCCGCCGAGCGGCAGGGCTGGAGCCTCGAGGAGCTCGGGGGGACCCTGCAGACCGACATGTTCAAGGAGTACATCGCCCAGAAGGAGTGGCTGTTCCCGCCGGAACCCCATCTGCGGCTGATCGGTGACCTGATCGAGTTCTGCACGGAGCACACCCCGCGCTACCACCCGATCTCGATCTCTGGCTACCACATCCGCGAGGCCGGCTCGACGGCCGTGCAGGAGCTGGCCTACACCCTGGCCGACGGCTTCGCCTACGTCGAGCTCGGCATGGACCGTGGGTTGCACCCCGATGCGTTCGTCCCCCGCTTCAGCTTCTTCTTCGACGCGCACATCGACTTCTTCGAGGAGATCGCGAAGTTCCGGGCCGGTCGGCGCATCTGGGCGCGCTGGCTCAAGGAGCGCTACGGCGCCACCGCGGAGAAGGCGATGCTGATGCGGTTCCACACCCAGACCGCCGGGGTGTCGCTGGCCGCCCAGCAGCCGGACAACAACATCGTGCGCACGGCCGTCGAGGCGCTGGCCGGTGTCCTTGGCGGCACGCAGTCGCTGCACACCAACGCACTCGACGAGGTGCTGGCGCTGCCGTCCGATCACGCGGCGAAGGTGGCGCTGCGTACCCAGCAGATCCTCGCCGAGGAGACGGGGGTCACCAACGTGATCGATCCGCTGGGGGGATCGTGGTACGTGGAGTGGCTGACCGACGAGACGGAGCGTCGCTGCGAGGAGGAGTTCGAGCAGATCCTCGCGCGCTCGGAGGACGGGACGATCACCTCCGGGATCCTGCACGGGATCGACGAGGGCTACTTCACCTCGGAGATCGCCGACGCGGCGTTCGCGTTCCAGAACCGGATGGACAAGGGCGATTTCAAGATGGTGGGCGTCAACGCCTACGTCGACGATGACGACGACGAGCTCGAGATCCTGCGCATCGGCGCCGAGGTCGAGCAGGCCCAGAACGATCGGCTCGCACACGTGCGCAGTGACCGCGACGAGGCGGCGCTGACCGCGGCCCTCGACCGGCTGGGCGAGGCGGCCCACACCGACCGCAACCTCGTGCCGCTGATCATGGACGCCGTGCGAGCCGATGCGACCGTCGGCGAGGTCTCTTCGACCCTCCAGCAGGTCTGGGGGACCTACCAGGAGGCTCCCCGCCTCTGAGCGCGGTGGTGGGCGGTGTCCTGGTGGGCGGTGGGGCAGTGAGCGGGGCTCGGTAGCCTGCCGGGCGTGCCCGTCCTCGTCACCGCCGCCCATCAGCCGCTCGCGCGGCGGCTGGCTGCACGCCTGCTCGACGAGGGTGGGGAGGTCCGGGTCGTCGCCGACGGCGACGTGGCCGCCTTGCGTGCCGCCGGCGCGTTCGTCTCGGTCGCCGAGCCGGACGACGAGGGGCGGCTCGAAGCGGCGCTGACCGACGTGCATACGGTCATCCACGTCGGTGGTGGACTGGGTAGCCCGGACCCCGAACGCGTGGTCGCTGACGCCGAGGTGGTGGCGACCGCGGCGGGCAACGCCGGTGTCCGGCGGGTGGTGTGTCTGTCGATGCCCGGCGCGGACGCTGCGGCCGCCGATCCGCTGCGTCGGGCCAAGGACGCCGTCGAGACCCGGTTCGCCGAGGTGCCCTGCCCGAGCGTGGTGGTCCGCGTCGGTCTGGTCGACACCCCCTGGTTGCGCGACGTGCTGGTGACCGCCGGCCTCGACGCCGACCAGCTCGAGCGTGAGGTCGCGCCGGTGCGCGCCAACGATCTGATCGAGCTGCTGGTCGCCTTCGACCGCGCCCGCGCCAGCGCGCCCGACGGCCATCTGATCGTCGCCGCGGACGGTCCCCAGCGGATGTCGCTCGCGGGCTACCTCGATCGGGTCGGGGCGGAGCGGGTCGGCCACGGCTCGCTGCGGGGGCGCCGGCTGCCATCCACCAGCACGGTCGCGCGGCTCGCCGAGGTGCTCGCTGGACCCTGGTGGTCACAGGAGCCCGACCTGGTCGACGGATGGACGTTCGCGGGGCTCGAGCCGGTGGCCCCGAGCGGGGTGTAGCTTGGTCGCCCGCCCTGGCCGCCTGCGGGGCCGGCTGGCTACGCCGGTCCGGTGCGCCCCTGCCTGGAGCGGCGGGGTCGGTGGCGCGTCGGCGACCGTGTGACCGCGTGAGGTAGCGGTCGGTGCCCCCGGGCTGCGTCGGGTGGCTGTGCCCGTGACCGGGGGCGCAGGTGGGAGATCGCTGCGATGGAAGGTGTGCGGTGTCCGGACGGCTGCTGTTGTTCGATCTGGATGGGTGTCTGGTCGACTCGACCCCGGCCATCACGGGCTCGATCCGACACGCCCTCCAGCAGCTCGGCGTGTCCCCGCCCGCGGCGGACACGCTGCGCTGGTGCGTCGGGCCGCCGCTGCACGAGAGCTTCGCGACCCTGCTCACCGAACCGCGCGTCGATGCGCACCGCGTGCGTGCGGCCGTCGATGCCTACCGGGCGCACTACGCCGCCACCTCGACGCAGGCGACGACGGTCATCCCCGGCATCGAGGCGGCGCTGGCCGCGGTGGCCGCCGAGGCGACGCTGGCCGTGGTCACCTCCAAGCCCGGGGAGGTGGCTCGGCCGATCCTCGACCACCTCGGGCTCGCAGCATGGTTCACCGCGGTCCACGCGCCCCGGGCCGATCACCAGGTCGAGGCGAAGGCCGTGACCCTGCGGCGGGCGCTGGACGGGCTCATGGTCGGTGCTGTCGCTCGACCGGTGATGATCGGTGACCGCAGCCATGACATCGAAGCGGGGCGCGTCTGTGGGACCGCCACGGTCGGGGTGACCTGGGGCGCCGGTGACCGCGAGGAGCTAGAGGCCGCGGGCGCCGACCTGATCGTCGACTCCCCGAGCTACCTGCCCGAGGCCGTGCGCTCCCTGCCCTGATCCGCGACCGGGTGCACCCGGTGGGGGTGGGTGCACCACCCGCCAGCGGGTGCGTATCCGTGCGTATGCGGTGGTTGGTGCACCCGGTGGGGGTGGGTGCACCCGGTGGGAGAAGGTGCACCCGGTGGGGGTGGGTGGGGTCAGTGGTCCTCGGTCGGGGTCTCGATGAACGGCATCATCTGGCGTAGTTGGCGGCCGACGACCTCCACCTGGTGGTCGCGGCCCTCCGCGCGCTTGCGCGCGAAGAAGTCGCCGCCGCTCTCGATCTCCTGCATGAAGCTGTTGGCGAAGGAGCCGTCGCGGATCTCGGCGAGGATCTCGCGCATCGCGGCGCGGGAGGTCTCGTTGATCACGCGCGGTCCGGAGACGTAGTCGCCGTACTCGGCCGTGGTCGACACCGAGTGGCGCATCCAGGAGATGCCGCCCTCGTAGATCATGTCCACGATCAGCTTGACCTCGTGGAGGCACTCGAAGTAGGCGGCCTCCGGCTGGTAGCCCGCCTCGACCAGCGTCTCGAAGCCGGCTTGGATCAGGTGGGAGATGCCGCCGCAGAGCACCGCCTGCTCGCCGAAGAGGTCGGTCTCGGTCTCCTCCTCGAAGGTGGTGTGCAGCACGCCCGCGCGTGTCAGACCGAGGCCGGCCGCGTACGACTTGCCGAGCTCGAGCGTCGCCCCGGAGGCGTC
>JBKGZF010000232.1:0-4525 GCA_046545715.1 Nitriliruptoraceae bacterium
TCGAAGGCCGGTTGGGCTGAGATCACCAGGCCGAGCTCGGCGACGTCGTCCAAAAGGTCGGGCGGCAGCACCTCGGCGTGCTCGATGCGGTGGCGACCGCGCCGGACGAGGTCGACGCCTCCTTCGGGCTCCAGGGCCTCGGCCACCTGCGACCAGCACCGCACGACCTGGCGGAGCGCCGCGTCACCGATCGCGTGGACCGCCGACTGCAAGCCGGCGTGCGCGACCTCCCGGAACCACGCGCCGAGGGTCTCGTCGTCGAGCTCGAGGTGGCCCGACTCCCACGGGCGGTCGGCGTAGGGAGCCTCCAGCGCAGCGGTGTGCGAGCCCAGCGATCCGTCCAGCAGCAGGTCACCCCCGGCCTGCCTGAGGTCGCGCTCGATCACCACGCCGAGGTCGAGCCCGCCCCAGTAGGGGATCACCTCGATCGGCCACTCCCCCTCCACCCAGGCGTCGAGGTCGGACAGGCCCATGATGTCGGGGCTCGCCATCTCGTGCACGGTGGCCAGGCCGCGCTGTGCGGCGGTGCGCACCGCGGTGCGGCGGGCCGCGGCGAGCTCGGCGCTGTCCATCGCTCCGACCGCCCAGCGCCGTGCGATGTGGTTGGCCTCACGCTTGAGGACCCCGGTAGGGCCTTCATCCGAGCGTCCCACACCATCGGCGCGGGCCAGCGGGGCTGCACCCAGCGTGTCGTGATCGACCAGCGCCGCGTGCCCGTCGACGCGGGAGAGGTAGACGGTGCGCTCTCCGGCGGCCATCGACAGTTCGTCGGGGCTCGGCAGCCCGTCGACGATGTGGTCCGGTTCGAGCCCGTGGCCCCAGATCACCCGGCCGGGGTGCTGTTGTGCGTAGGTGGCCACCGCCTCCAGCAGCTCGGCACGCGATCGGGCGTCCGACAGGTCCAGCCCGCGCAGGCCCAGGCCGGTGGGGGTCAGATGCAGGTGTGCGTCGACGAAGGCCGGCCCGATCACACACCCCGGCAGCTCATGGCGCTCGCGGTGCGGGGGCGCCTGATCGGGGTCGTCACCGATCCACACCACCCGGCTGCCCCGCACCAGCAGCGCCCGCGCATGGGTGCGCGCATGCCCGAGGGTGACGATCCGATCCGCGACCAGCAGGGTGCCCCGCGACCCAGGCGGCGCCGGACGTCGTGCAGGGGCCGACCAGGTGCTGGTCACGCTCGCTCCCGTACGACGGTTCCGTGCGGTGGTCCCGCGGGTTCGCCCAAGCCGGTGACGAGGATAGGCCCTCGTCGTCGCTCGCGGTGGCCGCCGTGGTCGGCTAGCCCGCGGACGCTCATGCCGTCGGTGCTCATGCCGTCGGAGCTCATGCCGCGGCCGCCGCACCGAGCGACATCACCAGCAGCGCAGCTGCGAGCAGCCCGAGCCCGAGAGCGACGAGGGCTCGGTGCCCGGCGACCGGTGCCCGCCGCCACTCGTCAAGCATCGCCAGCGCCGCGGTCACCAGCGCCCCGATCATGCAGCCCGCGGAGCTCAGCACCAGGAAGCTCGCCAGGCCCGCCGCCCCACTGGCGCCCAGCAGACCGACGGCTCCGGCACCGAGCACGGCGACCAGCACGGCCACGGCCATGACCCGTGCGGTCACCGCCAGTCGGCGACGGTCATGATGGGTCAGACCACGTCCCGAGGAGGGCTCTGTGTCGTCGCTCGGCTGCCGGTCGTCGCCAGTCACCGTCGCGCATCCTTGAGCAGGTCACGGGCGATGACCAGTCGCTGGATCTGGTTGGTCCCCTCCAGGATCTGCAGCGCCTTGGCCTCGCGCAGGTAACGCTCGACCGGGTGGTCGGTGGTGTAGCCGGCCCCACCGAGGACCTGCACGGCATCGGTGGTGGTCTGCATCGCCGCATCGGTGGCGACCAACTTGGCCATCGCGGCCGGGACGGAGGTCGGGTAGCGGCTGCCCGCTTGGGGCGTGTCGACGTTGGGGCCGACCCCAGCGGCGTGGTCGCGCCGCTCCGCCGCGCGCCGGTACAGCGCGCGGGCCGCCTCGGTGCGGGCCGCCATGTCGGCAAGCAGGAAGCCGACCCCCTGGAAGTCGCCGATGGCGCGCCCGAACTGCTCGCGCTCGGTGGCGTAGCCGGTGGCGTGGTCGAGCGCTGCCTGGCCGAGGCCCACCGCGCACGCGGCGATGCCGAGACGTCCGCCGTCGAGCGAGGCCATCGCCGTGGCGAAGCCCCGTCCCTCCGCCCCACCGAGCAACCGGTCGGCCGGGACCGGTGCGTCGTCGAACACCACCTCGGCGGTCGGCGAGGCCCACAGCCCGAGCTTGTCCTCCGGCTGCTGCGGCGACATGCCGGGTTGGTCGGCGTCGACCACGAAGGCGCTCACCCCGGCGGCCCCCGGTCCCCCGGTACGTGCCATGACCAGGTAGCGGTCGGCGATGCCCCCGTGGGTCACCCAGGCCTTGGTGCCGGTCAGCCGGTAGGTGTCGCCGTCGCGGACCGCGCGGGTGGTCATCGCGGCAGGGTCGGAGCCCGCTGCCGGCTCGGAGAGCGCATAGGCACCCAGCATGCGCCCGGAGACCAGGTCGGGGACGAACCGCTGCCGCTGCTCAGCCGTGCCGTGGACGTCGATCGCCCAGGTGGCGAGGGTGTGCACCGACAGCCCCATCCCCAGCGCGAGGAAGGCACGGGCGAGCTCCTCGACCACCATCAGGTAGACACGCTGGGGCAGCGCTGAGCCGCCCACGTCCTCGGGGAAGATCAACCCCGTCAGATCCATGGCCGCCAGCTGGTCGAACAGCTGCCGGGGGAAGCGCCGCTCGCGCTCGTGCTGATCCGCCGCCGGTCCTACCTCCGAGGCCGTGAATCCACGCACCAGCTCGATGAGCGCGCGCTGCTCCTCACTGAGGGTGTGCATGCCGGATCCTCCCCGAGGGGGCTTGAGCCCACCGCGTCGTCGCTAGTCCGATGCCGGCCGGCGTCCCCCGGCCGGCTCCAGGGACATCAACAGCCGCCGTGGCTCGTAGCCGAGGGACTGCAGGAAGCGTCGACCGGTCTCGTTGTCGACGTCGACCGAGATCTCGACCAGGGGCACGCGCGTGTCCTCCGCCCACCGCTGGATCGCCGTGAGCAGCTGCTCACCGACGCCGAGACGGCGTGCGTCCCGACGGGTGAAGACCGGCCCGATCGTGCATCCGGCCGGCCGCAGGGTCCCCGCCGCGTACCCGAGCGGTGTGCCGTCCTCCGGGTCGCTCGCGAGCCAGAAGATCCCACCCTGTGGCAGCGGCGGATCGGTCGAGCGGCCGAACAGGGCATGCTGCTCACGGGCGTACTCGCGGGCGAGGGGCCGGATCTCCTCGATCCTCGCCCGTCGCACCGAGACCGGCCCCTCCGAGGACGCTGCCACCTTGGATCCCTCCGCTTCGACGAGGCGGTCACGCGCCCCGTGCGCCGCTAGCCGTCCCCACCTGCGATCTCAAGGTGGCGTGGACGGTGGTTGAGGCTCTCGACCCCGGACCCGGTCACGACCACGATGTCCTCGATACGCGCGCCGTAGCGGTCGGGCAGGTAGATGCCCGGCTCGATCGAGAACGCCATCCCGGGCTCGAGCGGTTGCTCGTTGCCGTCGACGATCCAGGGCTCCTCGTGCTCCTCCACCCCGATGCCGTGCCCCGTGCGGTGGATGAACCACTGCCCGTAGCCGGCCTCGGTCAGGTGCTCGCGCGCGATCCGGTCGATCTCGCCGGCGGCCACCCCCGGGCGGACCGCCTCCATGGCGCTCGCCTGTGCCTCCTCGAGCACCTCGTGGAGCTGCTGGTAGCCATCAGGTGCATGGTCGATGACGTAGTTGCGCGTCATGTCGGAGCAGTAGCCGTTGCGGGTCCCGCCGATGTCGACGACCACGGCATCCCCCGACTGCAGCTGCCGGGAGCCGGTCTCGTGATGGGGCGAAGCGCCGTTCGGACCCGAGGCGACGATGATGAAGTTGACCTCGTCGTGGTCGAGGAGGATCAGCTCGGCGATGTCCGCGCCGACCTCCGCCTCGGTCCGGCCGGCCCGCAGCAGCTGCGGCACCCGGGCGTGCACCGCGTCGATGGCTGCGCCGACCTGCCGCAGCGCCTCGATCTCGTCCTGGGACTTGATCATCCTCAGCTCACGCATGACCGTCGAGCCGGCCACGAGCGCGGCATCGGGCAGGGCCTGTTGCAGGGCCAGGGTGAAGCTGGTCCACAGCCGATCCTGGATCGCCAGGCGTCGTGTGGCACCGAGTTGCGTCAGATGGGAGGCGACCAGCGCCATCGGATCGTCGACCTCGCCGTAGGTCCGCAACGACACCAGCTGGTCCGCGCCGCTGTCGGCCGCACGGGCGGCCTCGAGCTCGGGCACGACCAGCACCGCCTGGCCATCGGCGGGCACGACCAGCATGGTCAAGCGTTCCAGGGGCAGCGCGTGGTAGCCGACGAGGTAGCGCAGGTCGGCGGACGGACCGACCAGCAGCGCGTCCAGCCCCTGCTCGCGCAGCGCCGACCGCACGCGGGCCAGGCGGTGGTCATCCATCAGCTC
>JBKGZF010000233.1:0-4505 GCA_046545715.1 Nitriliruptoraceae bacterium
GGTGCCCGCCGTCGGCGGGGCTCTTGCCGAGGTGACGCTAGGCGACTGCCGATGGGCGTCTCGTGTTACCTCGTCTCCACGCTGGCTGCGATGTCACGCGAGGGTGCGCCTGATGGCCTGCTGGCGTTACATGGCCATCGGCTCGCCGCGACGAGAAGCACGGTGTCGGGGTCATGGGGGTGCTGCTGGCGGCCGTGAACGGCAGCGGGGCCGCCGGAGGCGGCCCCGCGCACCGTGTGCGTGTGGCGCTCAGAGGTCGTAGGGGCGCAGCGTGCCGCGGCCGTTCTCCTTGGCGCGCTTCGCCGCCTCCTTGAGCAGCGCGTCGATCTTGGCGTTGAGTGCGTCGGGCAGGCTCGAGTCCATCCGCAGGTCGAGGCCCTTGACGGCCTCCTTGACCTTGCTCTGGACGACCAGGGATTCCGCCATCGATAGCTCCTTTTCGTGCGTTGGTCGCGGGGCAGCTCCCCGCGTCGGTAGACGTCGAGCTCCGCGCTCGTAGCTCCCGTCCGGCCCGGTCTCCTGCGAACGGCTCGAGGTCCGAACGGTTCGAGGTACTGGGACGTGCGGGCACGCCGGTGCGGTCGCGTCGCAGCGACTCTAGGGGGCTGTGACGGCCGGATGCGAGCATCTGGGCCCGTCCCCGGGCGGGGCTCAGCGCGCTCCGGCGCGGCTGCGGACGGTCCATCCGCGGTAGCCCCGGGTGAACCCGGCCGCCTCCAACTCGCCCGACAGGGTGGGGTGCTCGTGCACGTCATGGCCGTCGACCGAGGTGATCTCCAACCGTCGCAGGCGCCCACGGACGACCAGTTCGACGAGCGCCTCCAACCAGATCCGCGGTGGACAGGGGTGCTCGAAGGTGATCAGGCTGCGTCCGCCCCGCCCCAGGTGCGCTGCCGGCTGGCCGTCGACCAGCACGACGAACGCACCCGCCGTGCGACCCGGGCGACCTCCGGGGCTCGGCGGCCATGGCAGTGCGGCGCCGTAGGGCTGGGCCGGGTCCGTGGCCGCGAGCGTGACCACCTCCGGGTCGTCGCGGTCGCGAGGCTCGCGCAGGCCCGCAGTCGGTCGATCGCCCCGGGCGCGGCGAACTGGGCCGCGCCGAGGTCGGCGACGACGTAGCCGCGGCGCACCCGGCCCGCCTCCTCCGCGGCGCGCAGCACCGGGTAGACGGTGGCGAACCCGCCGGGGACCGACTCGGCTCGCAGCGAGCCGCGGGTCAGCACCCCGTGACGCTCCAGCAGCTGTTCGGCGATCGCGGTGGCTCGCGCGGTCGGCTCGGGCGGGGAACCGGCGGCGAGGTCGCGGGTCAGCGACCAGCGCCCCTGCGCCGCCGGTGGACCGAGGCGTGCCAGCTGCCCGGGCCGCCCACGGCGCCGACGGCCGCTCCCGCGTGCGCTGGTCCCACCGCCACGCACCAGGGCCCGCAGCGGTGCGAGCGTGTCGTTGGTCACCTCGCCAGCCCAGACCAGGTCCCACAGGGCAGCGAGCACGCGGTCCTGGTCGCTGATGCCGACGGCCTGGAACAGCTCCGGCCAGAAGGACGCGCCCCGCGCGTCGAGGTGGTCGCGGATCGCGGTGTGCGGCTCGTCGTCAGGGGGCTCGCCGACCGAGGCAGGTGCGATGCGCTCGACCTGGTCACGCAGGCAGAGCACGACCCGTCCATCGGCGGCGCCGAGCGGTTCGACGCCCAGCCACACCACCTCGCCGGCGACCACCAGCTCGTCCAGGTCGCTGGGCCGGTAGTCGGCCACCCGGGCGGGCAGCACGTCGGCCTCGAGCACCGAGGCCGGGATGGGGGCGCCCTGTAGCTGGGTGACGGTCTCCACCAGCGCGTCGGGGCCACGACGGGCGCCGACGCCGGTGGCGGCAGCGACCTGCTGCCACGCCGGTAGGAACCGGCCGAGCACGGCCGCCTCCACTGGCTCGACCTCCTGGCGCAACGCCGCCAGGGAGCGTCGCTTGAGCCGGCGCAGCACCTGCACGTCGATCCACTCACGTCCGGAGCCGTCGGGCCGGAACCCGCCCTCGACCACGCGGTCGTCCGCTTCGAGCTGGCCGAGGCTGGTGACGACCCGCGCGACCGGTACGCCGAGCCGCTGCGCGCAGCTCTCGGGGTGGAACGGTCCGTGGGTGCGTGCGTAGCGGGCGACCAGGTCGGTCAACGGTTCGTCGACGGGCTCGGTGTGGGCCTGCGGCAGGCCCGGCGGCAGCGCCACGCCGAGGGCATCGCGCAGCCGGGCCGCGTCCTCGACCACGGCGAGGCGCTCCTCGCCCGCCACGCGGACGGCGATCGCCCGCCGTGCGGCGAGCAGCTGCTCGATCCAGTCGGTGGGGTCGTGCCGCGAGCGGGCCGCGAGCTCCGCGCGGGAGAGGGGACCGAGCTCGCGCAGCACGTCGTGCAGCTCGTCGGCGTCGCGGGCGCGCCGGTCGGACACCGGCGGGGCATCCGGGGCTGGCTCCTCGTCTCCTTGCTCCTCGCCCGGCGGCGCGAGGCGTTGCAGCTCGCGCTCGAGCCGGGCGAGGACCTCGGCGTCCAGCAGCTCGCGCAGCTCGTCGCCGCCGAGCAGCTCGCGCAGCAGGTCGCGATCCAACGCCAGCGCAGCGGCGCGTCGCTCGGCCAGGGGCGCGTCGTACTCGTACATGTACTGCCCGACCCAGCCAAACAGCAGCGACTGGGCGAACGGCGAGGCCGAGGCGGTCTCCACCTCGACCACCCGCACGGTGCGGGCGCGCAGCTCGCCGAGCAGCTCGCGCAGCCTGGGGAGGTCGAAGACGTCCTGGAGCGCTTCCCGGGTGGCCTCGAGCAGCAGCGGGAAGCGGGGGTGACGGCTGGCGACCTGCAGTAGATCAGCGGCGCGCTGGCGCTGCTGCCACAGCGCGGTCCGCTTGCCCGGCATGCGCTTGGGCAAGAGCAACGCGCGACCCGCCGCCTCGCGGAACAGGGTGGTGAACAGGGCCGTGCCGGCCAGCTGATCGACCACCAGCCCCTCGATCTCCTCGGGGTCGATCATCACCGCCTCGCGGACCGAGCTGGCATCGGCCCCGAGCGGCTCCTCGGTGGTGTCGGCCAGTCGGAGCACGATGCCGTCGTCGGTCCACATCACCTCGGGGTCGAGGCCCTGGGCTCCCAGGCGCCGCTCGATCGCCATCGCCCAGGGCGCGTGGAGCTGGGCGCCGAAGGGTGAGAGCAGGCAGATCCGCCAGTCACCGAGCTCGTCGCGGAAGCGCTCGACGACCATCGTGCGGTCATCGGGCACCGCCCCGGTGGTCTCGCGCTGCTGCTCGAGGTAGGCCACGAGGTTGTCGGCCGCCCAGGCGTCGAGGTCGTGCTCGGCCTGCAGCCGGGTGAGCTCGGCCGAACGGTCCTCGTCGGCTCGCTCGAGCACCTCGCGCTGGAAGACCCCGAGCGCCCGGCCGAGCTCGTAGGGCCGGCCGGGTCCGTCGCCGTGCCAGAAGGGGAGCTTGCCGGGCTCGCCGGGTGCCGGGGTGACCACCACGCGGTCGTGGGTGATCTCCTCGATCCGCCAGGTGGAGGCGCCGAGCACGAAGGTCTCGCCCGCCCGCGACTCGTGGACCATCTCCTCGTCGAGCTCGCCGACGCGCGTCCCGTCGGCCAGGAACACCCCGAACAGCCCCCGGTCGGGGATCGTGCCGGGGTTGGTCACCGCGAGCCGCTGGGCGCCGGCGCGCGCCCGGATCGTCCCCGCCAGCCGGTCCCAGACGATCCGCGGACGCAGCTCGCCGAACTCCTCCGACGGGTAGCGGCCAGCCAGCAGGTCGAGCACCGCATGCAGCACCTCGTCGGAGAGCTCCTGGAACGGTGCTGCGCGGCGGATCACCATGGCGAGCTCGTCGAGGTCCCAGTCGTCGACCGCCACCATCGCCACGATGTGCTGGGCGAGCACGTCGAGGGGGTTGCGCGGGTAGCGGGTCGACTCGATGTCGCCATCGCGCATGCGGCGGACCACCACCGCGGTCTCGACCAGATCGCCGCGGTACTTGGGCAGCAGCACCCCGCGGGACGGCTGGTCGACCTGATGGCCGGCGCGTCCGATGCGCTGCAGACCCCGGCTGACCGCCCCCGGTGATGCGACCTGCACGACCTGGTCGACCGCCCCCATGTCGATGCCGAGCTCGAGGGAGGAGGTGGCCACCAGGGCGCGCAGCCGGCCGGACTTGAGCTCGTCCTCGATCTGCAGCCGGCGCTCGCGGCTGAGCGAGCCGTGGTGGGCCTTGACCAGCTCCGGCAGCTGCTCGCGCACGGCGTCGGCAGCGGCGCCGGGGTCGAGACCGTCGGCGAGCGCATCGCCGGCACCCGGGCCATGCTCGGCGAGTGCCTGCAGCGCCCGGGCGAGCTCCGCCTCGTCGAGGTCGCGCGCGTAGAGCCGTGCCTCCTCCTCTCGCCGGGCGTGCAGCTCGTTGAGCTTGGCCGCGAGACGCTCGGCGAGCCGGCGGGCGTTGACGAATATCAGCGTCGAGCGGTGCTCGAGGACCAGGTCCAGCAG
>JBKGZF010000234.1:0-4504 GCA_046545715.1 Nitriliruptoraceae bacterium
GATCGGCTGGTCGGCATCCACCTGGACGGGATCCCCGACGTCTCGCGCCCGGTCAGGCCCGGCGACGGGGTCTCCTGGCAGGCGATGGAGCAGGGACGCACGGTCGTGTTGGACGACTACCAGCGGGCCGAGCGTCGGTTGTCCGAACGCGGTTCGATCCGTTCGGTGGTGATCACCCCGATCCGGGTGGACGGCCGTCCGATCGGGACCGTGATGTGCGCCCGTCATCAGGTCGGACCACCGAGCGACGCCGAGGTGGAGATTGCCGAGGTGCTCGCAGACCACCTCGGTGGGGTCATCGCGGCTGCCCAGCGCCGGGAGCGTCAGCAGCAGCTGCTGCGCCGCGTCGAGGAGCTCGACCGGATGCGCAGTGGGTTGGTCGACGCGGTATCCGCGGAGCTGCGCGACCCGCTGACGATCGTGCGCGGGATCGCCAGCATCCTGCGTGTGCACGGCGACCGGCTCCCACCGGGCGAGCGGCGGGCGTTCCTCGAGCGGCTCGGTGCTCAGACCCAGGACCTGCGTCGGGTGGTGGATGCGATCCTCGACTTCTCGCGCTTCCAGGCCAAGCGCGGGGCGGCGGACCTCCAGGTGCTGCCGCTGGCCGAGGTCCTCGCCCCGACGGTCGGCGAGGACGAGGTCGAGCTCGTGCCGCCGCTCGCCGAGCTGCCGGACGAGCCGTTCGTCAGGGTCGATCCACAGCTGATCCACTTCGGGCTCCAGCTGCTGACCGAGGCCCGGCTCGGTGCCGACGGCCACGTGCACCGTGTCCGGCTCGAGGTGCTCGTCGGCGACGAGGCGGTGACCCTGGTCCGGCGGATGGAGGGGAGCCCTCCCATCTCCACGCTCACGGTGTCGCTGGCCACCCAGCTGCTGGTCGCCGCCGGCGCCGCCGTCGACGCGGACGATGAGCCCCGCATCCACCTGAGCGTCGCCGATGTCGAGGTGGTGCGATGAGCGCCTCTACCTCGACGTCGCAGCTGCGATCCGACCCACCGGCATCGCCACGGAGCGACGGTGCCGCCGGCCGACGCGGCGGCAGCCTGCTCGCCCGTCCGCTCCTGCGTGCGGTGCTGCTGCTACCCGCGGTCGCGATCGTGGTCTACGGGGCGGTGACGGATCAGATCGTCGATCCGGCACTGTTCGTCGGGTTGACCGTGGTGGTCGTCGCCCTGGTCGGGCTGGGGGCGCTCGGCCCGTGGGGCCCGGTCACGGTGATCGTTCCACGCTCGGCCAGCGCGTCCGAGCTCGCCTGGCAGGGGGTGGTGCTCGCGCTCGGGGTCGGACTGGTCCCGGTCACGCTCAACCTCGGGCTCGAGGCCGATGTGCAGGTAGCCGCGGCCGTCTTCGTCCTGTTGCTGGTGATCGGGGTCTACACCTTCCCGCCGGGCCTGCGACCGTGGCTGCTGGGCTGGACCCTGGCCATGTGGCTGGTGACGCTGTGGCGGGGCGGGGTCACGGCCACCGAGCTGCTCGCGCTGCATCTGGCCGGCGGGCTGGCTGCGATCGTGGTGACCCTGCGCAGCGCACGGGCGTTGACACGCTCCCTGGCCGGCGAGGCCGCTCAGCGCCAGGACGCCGAGCGCTGGGCACGGCTGCTGGCCGGGGTCGCACGCACCAACAGCCTCGATCCCGATCAGGTGCTGCGTGGCACGGTCGAAGGGCTCGTGGAGGTCGGCTTCACCCTCGCTGCCGTGCGTGTGGTCGACCTCGAGCGGCGTGTCGTCCGGCTCGTCGAGGGGGCGGCGAGCGTGGACGTGTCCCTGGCGGAGGAGGTGGATCTCGACGACGGGGAGTTCGCGACGGTCGTGGAGACCGGAGCCCCGCGGCGCGTGCCTGACGAGTGGTACGACCTCGGCGGTCGTGGGGGGCCGGTGCCCGAGGATCTGCTCTACCTGCCGCTGTTCGACGGCAAGCGTGTCCATGCGACGGTGTCTGCGGGCACGCTCGATGGGCCGATCACCGACACCATGGTCGCGGCCGCCGAGCTGCTCGCCGAGCAGGCCAGCGCTGCGCTGACACGGGCTCGGGCGCACCGACAGGACCAGCGCACGGTCGACCAGCTGCGGCGGCTCGATGAGCGCACCCAGGACTTCGTCTCCACGGTCTCCCATGAGCTGCGGACCCCGCTGACCGTGGTCCAGGGGTTGGGCCAGACCCTGCTCGATCGCTGGCACGACCTCACCGCCGAGCAGCGTCGTGACCTGCTCGATCGGATCGAGGCCAACGCCGACCGGCTCGGCGCGATGGTCCGCTCGCTGCTCGACACCTCGGCGATGGAGTCGGGCACCCTCCAGCTGTCCCCGGAGGCAGTCGCGCTGCCTGCGACGATCGAGGGCCTGCTGCACCGGTTGACCGGGGCCCTTGAGGACCACCCGGTGGACGTCGAGGTGGCGTCCGGGCTGGTCGTCGAGGTGGACCGTGGGCTGTTCGAGCACGTGCTGGAGAACCTGCTGAACAACGCGGTCAAGCACACCCCGCCCGGGACCCGGATCACGGTGTCGGCCCGGCGCCAGCACGCACGCGCGATCGTCTCGGTGCGCGACGACGGGCCGGGCATCGGCTCTGAGGACCTGCCCTACGTGCTCGACCGCTTCTACCGCGGCGGTACGCCCATGCGACGGGAGGCCGGCGGGCTCGGCCTCGGTCTCGCGCTCGCCCGCGAGGTCGTCGAGGCCCATGGTGGTCAGTTGGGGGTCGTCAGCCGGCTCGACGAGGGCACGGTGTTCTCGTTCGACGTGCCGCTCGCGGGCTGATCACGGCGCGGGCGTCGTGGGCGGCCACGCGTGTCCTGCGAACGCTGCGAGGCGCGGGGCAGGACCAGGCGGGTGTTGAGCAGGCCACCGAGCAGCACGGCGAAGCCGGTCACCCACAGCCACAACAGCAACACGATCGGGCCCGCCAGGGGCCCGTAGGCGCCCTCGGCGTTGAGCACCCAGCTGCCGTAGAGGCGCAGGCCGGCGCTGCCGAGCAGCCATACCGCGCTGGCGAGCACCGCGCCCGGAAGCTCCCAGTGCCAGCGCGTCCGACCGGGGATGCCGAAGTGGTAGAGGGTGGCGAGCACCAGGGTGGCGGCGAGCACCACGGTCGGCCAGTAGCCGATCTCCCATAGCCGAGCGAGCAGCGCGAGGTCGACCGGGGTGGCTTCCTGCAGCATCTGGCCGCCTCGCGGACCGGCGATGAGGACTGGCGCGAGCACGATGCTGACGACCATCCCCACGAGCGTGACGGCGAATCCGATCAGCCGGTCCTGCCAGCCGGTACGCACCTCGCTGCGACCGGAGACGATCGCCAGCGTGGTCAGCACCGTCTTGACCGCGCGGGAGGCGGTCCAGACCGCAGCGAGGAAGGCGAACGACAGGACGCTGGCACCATCGCCAGCGAGCAGCTGTTGCAGCACGGGCTCGACGACCTGGTCGATCGTGCCCGGAGTGAGGGCGACCGTCGCCACCTCGGTGACGCGGGCGATGACCACCTCCTGCCAGTTCGAGCCGACGACCCGTTCGGTGGCGATCCCGGCTGCCGCGACCCCGGCGATCAGCAGGGCGGGCAGCGAGAGCAGCACCCAGAACGCGATCTCCGCGGCGAGGCCGGGCAGTCGGGCGTCGATGACGGCCCGGACCGCGGTGAGAGCAGGCTCTGCCGCCCGACGCAGGGGCGTCGGCAGTCGCTCGGCGATGCGGCTTGGCATGCGGCCCCCTCAGGCGCCAGCGTACGCGTCACCCGGTCTGCCGGTGGCTGCTACCCTCCTCCCGCCGCGCGACCGGCCACCGGTCCGCGGGCGCCTGGAGGCTTCGCCTAGTCTGGTCTATGGCGCGGGATTGCTAATCCCGTTGGGTCGTCTACGGCCCTCGAGGGTTCGAATCCCTCAGCCTCCGCTGCAACGCTGCTCCCACCTTGCGCTGGTAGCTCAGTCCGGATAGAGCACCTGACTACGGATCAGGCGGCCGGGGGTTCGAATCCCTCCCAGCGCGCTACGCGAAACCCCTGTTGACCAGGGGTTTCGTGCGTTCAGGGGGCATGGCCCGGACATGGTCACTCCTCGTTCGCTCACAGGTCGCTCACATCTTGTGGTGGGTCGTCGTTCGGGACGGGGTCGTCGCCGAGCACGAGTCCGGCGATCCGTTCGGCCGCCTCGGACTGCATGCCAGGGACGACGTGGCTATAGACGTCGAGGGTGAAGGCCACGGAGTGGTGACCGAGGCGCTCTGAGGCCACTTTGGGGTTGACCCCCGAGGCGAGCAGCAGGCTCGCGTGCGAGTGCCTGAGATCGTGGAGCCTGATGGGCGGCAGGCCGATGTCCAGGGCGCGGCGTGTGAACTCCTTGGAGAAGGCGTCCGGGTCGATCGGGGCACCGTCCTCACGGGAGAAGACC
Source organism: Nitriliruptoraceae bacterium (assembly GCA_046545715.1). GTDB lineage: Bacteria > Actinomycetota > Nitriliruptoria > Nitriliruptorales > Nitriliruptoraceae > SKTG01. The sequence goes on from JBKGZF010000234.1 coordinate 4,376, forward strand.
AAGCCGTGGTCCTGCCACGCGGTATCCCATGCTCCGCGTTCGTTGGCCTGGCGTTCTTGCCACTGGCGGAGTGCCTCGGCGGTGCGCAGGTCGAGGTCAATGGTTCGCCGGCTCCGCCGGGTCTTGGGC
>JBKGZF010000235.1:0-4497 GCA_046545715.1 Nitriliruptoraceae bacterium
GGCGAGGAGCTGCTCGAGGACGCCCGGCAGCAGCTGCTGGGACGGGGGTTCGACCTCGACCGCGACGACGGGCCGCCACACGACGGGCCCGACGAGCGCCGCCCGCCGGCGCGGCGCCCGGTCGATGCTCGACCGCACGACCACCGCGACCGACCGCGGGACACCGGCCTGCGCCTGTGAACGGCGTAGCAGCGCTGACGTGCCGCGAGGCAGGAGGACCACATGCCAGAACCGCTCGGAGCAGCCGGGACCACGCCGACCGGCGGTCTCCACGGCTCGGTCGACGAGGCCATGGACGCGATGGGCGGCATGGACAGCGAGGGCTTCTTGAACCTGCTGGTGGCACAGCTCCAGCACCAGGATCCCCTCGATCCATCCGAGCCGCAGGACCTGATGGTCCAGACCTCCCAGCTCGCGCAGCTCGATGCCACCCAGCAGCTGCTGCAGACCCAGAGCCGGCAGCTCAGCCTGCAGCAGTCGCTGGCGGCCAGCGGGATGCTCGGCACGCAGGTAACGGCCGTCGGTCCGCAGGAGGAGCAGGTCGAGGGTGTCGTGGACTCGATCCGCTACACGGCGGCTGGTCCGGTGCTGGGCATCGGCGACACCGAGGTCGCGATGAGCGAGGTCGCCGAGCAGCGGCTGGCCGACGGTGCGACGCAACCCGACCCGGAGGAGCTGTGAGCCACGACCCGATCGCGCACCCGTGATTTCAGACCTGTAGGCCCCCGACCGACGACCCCAGGCACGACCGACCGACGATCCGACGATGAGGAACGATCATGCTGCGTTCGATGTTCTCCGCGGTCTCCGGACTGCGTTCCCACCAGACGATGATGGACGTGACCGGCAACAACGTCGCCAACGTCAACACCACCGGCTACAAGAGCAGCCGCACCACCTTCCAGGAGGCGCTGACCCAGCTCGAGCGGGGCGGCACCGCGGGTGAGGAGGCCGACCCACCCGAGGTCGGCGAGGGTGCGGGCGGCCAGAACCCGATCCAGATGGGGCTCGGCGCCCAGGTCGGTGCCACCGACATGGTCTTCACCCAGGGGGCCTCCCAGGACACGGGCAGGGCCACCGACGTCGCCATCCAGGGGGACGGCTTCTTCGTGGTCGATGCGGGCGGCCAGGAGGCCTACACCCGCGCCGGCGCCTTCTCGATCGACAGCGCGGGCAACCTGGTCGGACCCGGCGGCGAGATGGCCATGGGCTGGAACGGCGATGCGCCGGATCCGGACAACGACGACCCCGAGGTGCTCAACTTCGACCCGGAGGCCTACACCGACATCTCGATCGGCTCCGACGGCGTGGTCACCGGTCGCAACGCCGACGAGGAGCTCGAGGATCTCGGCCAGCTGGCGATGGCCCGTTTCCCCAACACCGAGGGGCTGGAGACCGAGGGCAACGGGTTGTTCGTGGAGTCGCCAGCCTCGGGCGATCCCATCATCAACGCCCCAGGCGAGGATGGATTGGGCTCGCTGCAGGCCGGAACGCTGGAGATGTCCAACGTCGATCTCGCCCAGGAGTTCACCAACCTGATCCTCTCCCAGCGCGGATTCCAGGCGAACTCACGGACGATCACCACCTCCGACGAGCTCCTCCAGGAGCTGGTGAACATGAAGCGTTGATCCATCTGCGGGGCCGTGGCTGGGGTGCTCGGCGCCCACCGCGGCTCCGGCGCCACGCACCACGGCGGGACGCTTGACCCGTTGGGTCCGCGGCCGACCGGTGGAGGAGACGCGCCCACGGACGGTGCGCGTGTGCAGCACACGGAGGTGCCCTGTGATCCTCGTGCACCGGTTCCGGGGAGATCCGGCCTACGTCAACGCGGATCTGATCGAGTCTGTCGAGGCCACGCCGGACACCGCCCTGACGCTCGTCGACGGCCGGCGGCTGCTGGTCACCGACACCCCCGAGGAGGTCGTCGAGCGGTTCGTTCGGTTCCGTGCGGGCCTGCTGGTCACCGCCGATCATCTGCGTGCGGAAGCAGCCGAAGGCTCCGACGGCAGGGTGGGGCTGGGCGCCGCGTCGGATGCGACCGCCCCGCCCTCCGCACGAACCGATCCCGCCGGCAACGCTCGGCAGCTCACGGTCGTGCCCGACGGGGAGAGCTGAGCGTGGATCCGGTCTTCCTCGCCGGTCTGGTGGTCACCCTGCTCGGGATCCTGCTGGCGATGCTCATCGACGGCAACGCCCTCGGGCCGCTCATCGGACCATCGGCGTTCCTGCTGGTGATGAGCGCCTCGATCGGCGCCGGGATCATGGCCTACCGCAAGGCCGAGCTGTCGATGATGCCGCGCGCGGTCGTGAAGGCGCTGCGGGCCAAGCCACCCGAGGTCCAGGACACCATCACCGAGCTCGCCCGGCTCGCTGAGCTCGCCCGCCGCGAGGGGATGCTCGCGCTCGAACGCCGTCAGGAGGAGCTCGACGACCGGTTCCTCGAGCTCGGGGTCCAGCTGCTGGTCGACGGGGTGGACGAGAAGGAGGTCAGAGAGACCCTCGAGATCGAGCTCGCCGCTACTCACGAGCGCCACCGCACCGCCATCGACTTCTTCAAGGGGCTCGCGGGCTACGCACCCACCTTCGGGATGGTCGGCACCGTCATCGGCCTGATCAACATGCTCGGCAACCTCGAGGATCCCGAGCAGCTCGGTCAGGGCATGGCGATGGCACTGCTGACCACCCTCTACGGCGTGCTGATCGGCAACCTGCTGTTCAACCCGGTCGCGGCAAGGCTCGAGCGGCTCAACGAGACCGAGATCGCTGCGCTCGAGGTCGCGATCGACGGGATCCTCTCGATCCGCTCCGGTGCCAGTCCCCGTGGCGTCATCGAGCGGCTGGAGTCCTACCTGCCGCCCGCCGACCGGCTCGGGGTGGGCGACCGGCTCCAGAAGGGCACGACCGAGGAGGCGGCCTGATGTCGGCCTTCGAGGACACCGATCGCGCGGGTGCCCGTCAGCGTCGGCGCCGTGGCGCTGAGGATTCGGGTAGCTCGTGGCTGACCACCTACGCGGACGCGATCACCTTGATGATGGCGTTCTTCATCATGCTCTACGCCATGTCGGAGATCGACGCCATGAAGTTCACGGCGTTCGTCCAGGGGCTGCGTGAGCCGTTCGGCAACGAGACGGGCGACGGGCTGCTGCCGGACCGTGACGGGCTCGATCCCGAAGCGGTGCCCGTCAACCCCGCGGAGGAGCGTCCCGACGGTCCTGACCGGCCCGAAGCGGATGCGACCACCCAGCGTGTGGCGGCCGAAGCGCTCGAGCGACTCGACGCGGGGGAGCAGGATCAGCTGGTCGAGCAGGTGCGAGAGCGCCTCGACGCACGCGACCAGCTCGACGAGATAGAGGCGGCGCTGGACCGCGCGCTCCAGGAGCACGGCATCGAGCGCTACGTCCGCAAGCGGCGCGAGGAGCGGGGCCTGGTGGTCTCGATCGCCAGCGACGACGTGCTCTTCGCGACCGGGTCGACCCGCATCGACGCGCTCGGCCGGCAGGTCATCGAGGTGGTCGCCGACACCCTGGACGGGTTCCCCAACCCGCTGATGATCGAGGGCCACACCGATGACGTGCCCCTCGACCGTGAGGGCTACAGCAACTGGAACCTCTCCACCGATCGGGCGGTAGCCGTGCTGCAGCGCATGATCGAGGAGCACGGCCTGCCAGCCGACCGGGTCGGTGCGGTGGGCTACGGCGAGCACCACCCGCTGGTGCCGAACGACAGCGCGCAGGCACGTGCGCACAACCGCCGGGTCGACATCGTGGTGCTGATCGAGGAGGCCGAACTGTGAGCGCTGAGACCGTCGAAGCTCAGGCACCGGCTGAGCGGTCGGGGCGGCGGCGCTGGCCCTGGCTGCTCGTGCTGCTCGGCGTCCTGCTCGCCGGTGCCGGTGGGGCCTGGTGGTGGTTCCAGGACGATGGGCAGGAGGCGGACGATGTGGCTGACGGTGAGGTTCTCGACCTCGAGCCGCTGACCACGACGACGGGTGAGAAGGGCGCTGATCACGTGCGGATCGCGCTGTCGATCGTCCTGGCCGACGGGGTCGATCCCGAGGAGGTCGAACCTCGCGTCTCGCTGCTGCGCGACGAGCTGCTACGCCACATCGCGGCCACCGATTCGGATCAGGTCCGCAGCGAGCGTGGCTCGGAGCAGCTCAGGGAGGCGCTCACCCGGGATGCGAACGAGATCTGGGACGACCAGACGGTGCGTCGTGTGCTACTGAACGAGCTGTTGGTGCAGTGACCTCCTCGATCCAGCGGCATGGCACCTGCAACTGCTGCCGACCGTCGGTGCGAGCGAGTGCTTGACCAGGCTCGTGCCTGGTCGACGGGTGTCACCGACGTGGAGGGATGCCACTGGTGGGTGCGACGATCTTGGAGCAGGACGACGCGGCGGTCACGCCGGTCGATTTCCGGCGTCCGAGCCGTGTCGGACGTGACGCCATCATCGCGCTCGAGTCGACCCACGATGCGTTCGCGCGGCGACTGGCCACCG
>JBKGZF010000236.1:0-4492 GCA_046545715.1 Nitriliruptoraceae bacterium
CGATGGAACCGCTCGAGCTCACGCCCGACCCGCTGACCCCGGCGGAGGTCGTCGCGGTGGCCCGCCACGGCCGCCCCGTCCACCTCAGTGAGGCGGCGCTCGCGCGACTGCGCAGCGCACGGGACGCGGTCGATGCGCTGGCCGCGGCTGACGAGCCCGTCTACGGCGTGTCGACGGGCTTCGGGGCGCTGGCAACGCGGCACATCCCCGCCGAGCAGCGTGCCCAGCTGCAACGCTCGCTGGTGCGCTCACACGCCGCCGGCTCCGGACCGCCGGTGGAGGACGAGGTCGTGCGCGCCATGATGCTGCTGCGCCTGCGCACGCTGGTCTCGGGCCACACCGGCGTACGCCCCGTGGTCGCCGAGACCCTGGGCGGGCTGCTGCGCTCGCGCATCACCCCGGTGGTGGCCGAGCACGGCAGCCTCGGGTGCTCGGGCGATCTCGCCCCCCTGGCCGCGGTCGCGCTGTGCCTGATCGGCGAGGGCGAGGTGCACGACGCCGGGGGCCGACGCCGCCATGCCAGCGAGGCCCTGGCTGACGCCGGCCTCGCACCGCTGGAGCTGGCCGCCAAGGAGGGCCTGGCGCTGATCAACGGCACCGACGGCATGCTCGGCCAGCTGGTGCTCGCCTGCCACGACCTCGAGCGGCTGCTGCGGGTCGCCGATCTCGCCGCGGCGATGAGCGTCGAGGCGCTGCTGGCCACCGACCGCGTCTTCGCGGCCGAGCTGATGTCGCTGCGCCCGCATCCCGGCCAGGCCGCCAGCGCCGCCAACCTGCGCCGGCTGCTGGCGGGCTCGGGCGTGGTGGCCAGTCACCGCACGCCCGACTGCACGCGGGTGCAGGACGCCTACTCGCTGCGCTGCTCGCCCCAGGTGGCCGGCTCCGCGCGGGACATCCTGGGCTTCGTGCAGGGCGTCGCCGAGCGCGAGCTCGCCAGCGCGATCGACAACCCGGTGCTGCTCGACGACGGCCGGGTCGAGTCCAACGGCAACTTCCACGGCGCACCCGTGGCCCACGCGCTCGACCAGCTGGCGATCCCGATCGCCGACGTCGCCTCGATCTCCGAGCGACGCACCGACCGGTTCCTGGACGTCGACCGCAACCAGGGCCTGCCGGCCTTCCTCGCCGACGACCCGGGCGTCGATTCCGGCCACATGATCGCCCAGTACACCCAGGCCGCGATCGTCAACGAGTGCAAGCGGCTGGCGACGCCGGCGTCGGTCGACTCGATCCCCTCCTCGGCGATGCAGGAGGACCACGTCTCCATGGGCTGGGGCGCGGCCCGCAAGCTGCGCCGCGCGATCGACGGGCTGCAGCGGGTGCTGGCGATCGAGGTGCTGACCGCAGCGCGTGCCCTGGACCTGCGTGCCCCCTTGGAGCCGGCACCGGCGACCGCCGCGGTGGTCGCCAAGCTGCGCGAACGGGTCGCCGGCCCGGGACCGGACCGCCACCTCAGCCCGGAGATCGAGGCCGCCGTCGAACTGGTCGCCGACGGCACACTCGTCGCCGCAGCCGAGACCGTCACCGGCACGCTCGACTAGCCCGAGCCCGACCGACGCGCGCCACCGAGGAGGACCCCATGAGGCAGGACCCGATCAGCGCCCCGCGTCCCGTGCGCGCCGCCCGGGGCTCCACGCCCACCGCGCTTGGCTGGCCCCAGGAGGCGGCCTCGCGGATGCTCGCCAACAACCTCGACCCCGAGGTCGCCGAGCATCCCGACGAGCTGATCGTCTACGGCGGCTCGGGCAAGGCCGCCCGCGACTGGGCCGCCTACGACGCGATCCAGCGCACGCTCAAGCAGCTGCGCGACGACGAGACGCTGCTGGTGCAGTCGGGGCGGCCCGTCGGCGTGCTAACCACCCACGAGTGGGCACCGCGGGTGCTGCTGGCCAACGCGAACCTGGTGCCGGACTGGGCCACCTGGGAGGAGTTCCGCCGGCTCGACGCGCTCGGGCTGACCATGTACGGCCAGATGACCGCGGGGTCGTGGATCTACATCGGCACGCAGGGGATCCTGCAGGGCACCTACGAGACGTTCGCCGCGGTCGCCGAGCAGCGCTTCGGTGGCACGCTCGCCGGCACACTCACCCTCACCGCGGGGCTCGGCGGCATGGGCGGGGCCCAGCCGCTGGCGGTGACGATGAACGAGGGCGTGGCGCTGGTGGTCGAGTGCGACCCGTCGCGGATCGAGCGGCGCATCGCCGACCGCTACCTCGACGAGCGGGCCGATGACCTCGACGACGCCATCGCCCGGGTCGAGGCCGCCCGACGTGACCGGCGCGCGCTGTCGGTCGGGCTGCTCGGCAACGCGGCGGTGGTCGTGCCCGAGCTCTTGCGCCGCGGCGTCGAGGTCGAGGTGGTCACCGACCAGACCTCGGCCCATGACCCGTTGGCCTACCTACCCGCCGACGTCGCCTTCGAGGACTGGCACACCGAGCGCGACAAGGACCCCGCCGGCTTCACCGAGCGCGCCCGGGCCTCCATGGCCACCCACGTCGAGGCGATGGTGGGCTACCTCGACGGCGGTGCGGAGGTGTTCGACTACGGCAACTCGCTGCGCTCGGAGGCCCGGGCGGGCGGCTTCGCGCGCGCGTTCGACTACCCCGGCTTCGTCCCTGCCTACATCCGCCCGCTGTTCTGTGAGGGCAAGGGGCCGTTCCGCTGGGCGGCGCTCTCGGGCGACCCGGCCGACATCGCCGCCACCGACCGCGCGGTGCTCGAGCTGTTCGGCGAGGACGACAAGCTGCGCCGCTGGCTGACCATGGCCAGCGAGCGCGTCGCCTTCCAGGGGCTACCCGCACGCATCTGCTGGCTGGGCTACGGCGAGCGCGACCGCGCCGGGCTCGCGTTCAACGATCTGGTCGCCTCCGGTGAGGTGGCCGCCCCCATCGTGATCGGCCGCGACCACCTCGACTGCGGGTCAGTGGCCTCGCCCTACCGTGAGACCGAGTCGATGGCCGACGGCTCCGACGCGATCGCCGACTGGCCGCTGCTCAACGCCATGGTCAACGTCGCCTCCGGCGCGTCGTGGGTGTCGATCCACCACGGCGGCGGGGTCGGCATGGGCCGCTCGATCCACGCGGGTCAGGTCAGCGTCGCTGACGGGACCGAGCTGGCTGCGCGCAAGCTCGAGCGGGTGCTGACCAATGACCCCGCCAGCGGGGTGATCCGTCACGTCGACGCCGGCTACGAGCGCGCCGAGGAGGTGGCGGCCGAGCGTGGCGTTCGCATCCCCATGCGCGAGGGCCAGGACCAGGGCACCGACGACGAGGCCGCCGGTGGCAGGGACCGCGGTGGGCCGGCATGAGCGAGCTGACCACCGACACCGTCCGCGGGTTCGACCGGCTGTGGTCGACGTTGGAGCCGATCGGCCGCGACCCGGCGGGCGGCTACCGCCGCTTCGCCTACACCGACACCGACCTCGAGCTGCGCGAGTGGTTCGTCGCCGAGGCTCGGGCGCGCCACCTCGACGTCCACGAGGACCGCGCCGGCAACCTGTGGGCCTGGTGGGAGGCGACCGGGCGCGAGGCCACCCCGGGCGAGGCGGTGGTGACGGGCAGCCACCTGGACTCGGTGCCGCAGGGCGGCGCGTTCGACGGGCCGCTCGGGGTCGTCAGCGCGCTGCTGGCCATCGACGAGCTGCGCGCCCGTGGGATCACGCCGACCCGGCCGATCGCCGTGGTCGCCTTCGCCGAGGAGGAGGGCAGCCGGTTCGGCGTGGCCTGCCTGGGCTCGCGGGTGCTCACCGGCCGGCTGCCCGCGAGCCAGGCGCTCGCGCTGCGCGACGACGAGGGGGTGGCGCTGGCCGAGGCGCTTTCGGCCACCGGCCGCGAGCCACGCGGGCTCGGGCCCGACCGCGAGCTGCTCGGCCGCGTCGGTGCGTTCGTCGAGCTGCACGTCGAGCAGGGCCGCGGTCTGGTCGACGCCGGTGCACCGGTGGGCGTCGGCTCGATGATCCGCCCGCACGGCCGCTGGCGCTTCGACCTGTACGGACGCGCCGACCACGCCGGCACCACGCGGCTCTCCGATCGCGACGACCCGATGCTGGCCACGGCTCGACTCGTGCTCGCCGCCCGTGCCGCCGCCGAGGCGGAGCAGGACGCCGATCCGGGCGCGGTCGCCACCGTCGGGAGGCTGCGCATCGAGCCCAACGGGGTCAACGCCATCCCCTCGCAGGTGAGGGCGTGGCTGGACGCCCGCGCCGATGACGAGGCCACGGTCCGCCGGCTCGTCGACCGGGTCGCCGGCGAGGCCCGCACCGAGGCCGTCGAGGAGTCCTGGACCCCCCGGGTGGACCTCGACCGCGAGCTCGGCCAACGCGTCGAGGAGGTGGTCGCCCGCGGACCTCGCACCGCCCCGGTGCTGGCGACCGGTGCCGGCCACGACGCCGGCATCCTGGCCACGGCGGGGGTACCCACCGCGATGCTGTTCGTGCGCAACCCCACCGGGGTGTCGCACGCCCCCGACGAGCACGCCGAGCGCGACGACTGCC
>JBKGZF010000237.1:0-4487 GCA_046545715.1 Nitriliruptoraceae bacterium
CACCACGTCTGCGGTCACGGCCCGCGGCCGCTCCCCGAAGTTGACACCGACGTCAGTATCGATGTCAAGGCCGGCCCTGGCCCGCATCCGCCCCTGATCGAACGGCCAGGGTGGCTGAGCATGCCCCGCCCGCGACCTGTACAGGACCTGAACCGCTCAGGCGAGGGTGATGGCCCGGCCCTCGGTCGCACCGATCTGCTCGACGATGTCGTCGACCACCTCGGGTGGGACCGGGTCGTCGAGGCTCAGGGCCATGATCGCCTCTCCCTCGACGTCACTGCGCCCCACCTGGGCCGCCGCGATGTTGACCCCAGCGGCTCCGAAGCTGTTGCCGATCGTGCCGATCACCCCCGGGCGATCCTGGTAGCGGAAGAAGGCCATGTAGGGCGTCGGCTCGATGTCGACGGGGGTGTTCCAGACCTCGATCAGTCGTTCGCGCGCCCCCGGGTGCAGGATCGTGCCGGCCACACGCACCGGGCGCCCATCGCGCGTCACCCCGCAGACCCGCAGCATCGAGACGTAGTCCTCGCTGTGGGGATCGGAGACCTCGCGGAGGTTCAGGCCCCGCTCGTCGGCCATCAGCGGTGCGTTGACGAAGGTCACCGGCTCGCTGCAGACGGGTGAGAGCAGCCCCTTGAGCACCGAGAGCCCGAGCACCCGGGCATCCTCCTCCGCGATCGCGCCGAGGTACTCGACGGTCACCTCGCTGGCGAGGCCCGCCTCGCCGAGCGCGGTGAGCAGGCGCCCGAGCTCCTCGCCGAGCGGGAGGAAGTCCTTGAGCTCGTCGGCGACGGGGCCGCCCTGGACGTTGACGGCCGACGGCACGAACTCGCCAGCGAGCGCCAGGTTGACGTACTCAGCGACCTGGACACCCGCCTTGTCCTGCGCCTCCTCGGTCGAGGCACCGAGGTGCGGGGTGACGATGGCGTTGTCCAGCTCGAACAACGGGGAGGCCGTGGTCGGCTCGGCCTCGAACACGTCGATGCCTGCACCGGCGATCGTGCCCTCGCGTAGCGCCTGTGCGAGGTCGTCCTCGACGACCAGGCCCCCTCGGGCGACGTTGACCAGACGAGCCGACGGCTTCATCCGCGCGAGCCGGTCACGGTCGATCAGGCCGGTGGTATCCGGGGTCTTGGGCAGATGGATCGTCACGATGTCGGCGCGCTCGAGCACCTCGTCGACCGTTGCCACCAGGTCGACGCCGAGCCGTGCGGCGCGCTCGGGAGCGACGAACGGGTCGTAGGCCACCAACCGCATCCCGAATGCATGGCAGCGCTGGGCGACCAGCGTGCCGATGCGCCCCAACCCGAGCACCCCGAGGACCTTGTCGTGGAGCTCGGTACCGGTCCATTGGGAACGCTCCCAGCGACCCTGTCGCAGGGCGTTGTGGGCCTGCGGGATGTTGCGGGCCAGCGCGAGGATCATCGCGACGGTGTGCTCGGCCGCCGAGACGATGTTCGACTGGGGCGCGTTGCACACCACGACACCGGCCTTGGTGGCCGCATCCACGTCGATGTTGTCCAACCCGACCCCGGCGCGCGCGATCACCTGCAGGCGCTCAGCGGCGGCGATCACCTCCGCGTCGATGTGGGTCTGCGAACGCACCACGATCGCCTCGTAGCCGCGCACGGTGGCGAGCAGCGTGTCCCGGTCGAGACCGGTGCGGACATCGACGTCATGGTGCTCACGCAGTGCCTGGATACCGGCTTCGGCCAACTTGTCGGCGACGAGGATCTTCACGAGGTGCTCCGGATGGCTATGCGATGATCGGACGGGACGGGGGGCGAGGTGGCGATGCACCGCGAACGGGACGGGAGCCTACGACCTCAGCGACGGGCATCGGATCCAGCGGACACAACCGTGTGATGCCGGCCAGGCCCCGCTGTGGCCAGTCCTGCCGGCAGTCCCGAGGTCGGTCCTGCCGGCAGTCCCGAGGTCGGTCCTGAGGTCAGTGCTTCGGTCGGTCCTGACGTCCGGGCTGGTGGCCGGTGGGTGCCGATGGCTGCTGGCTCGGCAGGGTGGTCACGTCCTCGGGCAGTCGGTTGACCATGGTCGGCGTCGCCCGCGCGACGTAGTCCAGCAGGTGATCGCGAGCCGCCTGCGGCCAGTCGGTCTGCTCGTGGATCGCGGCCGACATCAGCTGCGCCCAGCGCATCGCCGCCTCGGTGGTGATGGCGAACGGCGCGTGGCGCATGCGAAGACGCGGATGACCACGCTGTTGACTGTAGATCGCACCACCACCCCAGTACTGCGCCAGGAAGCGCGCGAGGTGCTCCTTGCCCGGATCGAGGTCGTCGGGGTACATCGGACGCAACAGGGGGTCCTGCTCGACCTTGGCGTAGAAGCTCGCCACGAGCGCCCGGAAGGCGGGCAGCCCACCGACGGCGTCGTGGACCTCGTGCGGCTCGAGGTCGTGCCGATCGTCCTCGCTCAGGCTCATGATGGCCTCACACACCGCGTTCGAAGTAGGCGACGTCCAGGTATCGACCGAACTTGTGGCCGGCCTCGGTCAGGGTGCCACGGTGGACGAAGCCCCACCGCTCGTGGAAGCGGACGGACGTCGGGTTGGGGAGCGCAACGATCGCGTAGGCACGGTGGAAGCGCTCGTCCTCCTCGAGCTCGTGGAGAAGTTGGCGGTAGAGCGCGCTGCCGATGCCAGCGCCCGTCGCGTCCGGCGCGACGTAGATCGATAGCTCGACCGAGCGGTCGTAGGCCGCTTTGGGACGTAACCGCTGGGTCTCGACGAAGCCAGCGACCCCGCGTGCGACCTCCGCGACCAGCAGGCGCTGCCGCCCGCCGGCGACGTTCTCCTCGAAGCGTTCCCGCCACTGTCTCGGGGTGCGCACCTCGGTGTTGAAGGTGTTGGTCGTACGCAGTACGTAGTGGGTGTATATCGCCGCCACCGCCGGCAGGTCCTCGGCGGTGGCGTGGCGGACGGTCACGGTGCTCATCACCGCGACGCTACCGCGCGATACCTGCTACTTGCGCCTGCGGGCCGTCGAACCACCTCAGGAGCGCAGTAGCCGGCCGAAGCGCCGGACCGCGACCGAGAGACCGAACGAGCCGAGCGCGGCGAGCAGCAGCGCGTGGCCGAGCAGCGCCCACGAGACGACCCCGAGCATCAGCCCACGCACCAGCTGCACGCCGTGGTAGAGCGGCGAGAGCTGGGCGACCCACTGCACCGCGTCCGGATAGACCTCCAGGGGGTAGAAGGTCGCGGAGAACAGGAACAGCGGCAGCAGCACCAGCTCGATGAGGTCGAAGTCCTGCCAGCTGCGCATGAAGGTGGTCACCATCAGGCCGATGCCGGCGAAGCAGAACCCGATCAGGCTCGCCGCCGGGATCGTCAGCAGCGCCCACCACGACGGGACGAGCCCGACCACGGCCGAGATGACCAGGAAGCTGAGCGCGTAGACCCAGCCGCGCAACAGGGCCCAGAGCAGCTCACCGACGGCGATCTCGCGTGGGGCGACCGGGCTCGCCAGCACCGCGTCGTAGACCTTGCCCCACTTGAGCTTGGCGAAGACGTTGATGGTGGACTCGAACGTGCCGCCGTTCATCGCCGAGGCCGCCATCAGCGCCGGCGCGACGAACACGCCGTAGGGGACCGGCTGCCCATCGGGCCCCACCACCTCGCCGACGAGGCCGCCCACGCCGATGCCGAGCGCGAAGAGGTAGAACATCGGCTCGAACAGCCCACTGATGAACAGCAACCCCGCCCGTCCGGTCGCACGCAGGTTGCGTTCGACCACCCGCACGCTGCGTCCCAGCACGGCCCGGGGAGTGATCGTCCAGCCGCGCGCCATGCGCTCCAGGTCGGTCGCGGTGGTACTCATCGGCGCAGGATCCGGCTGAAGGTGAGCGTGCCCGCCAGCAGCGCGACCGCACCGACGGCGAGGAGGACCGCCAGGTGCACCGGCCAGGCCAGCGCTGGACCCGAGCCGAGCGCCAGAGCACGGGTCAGCTCGACGCCGTGCCACACCGGGATGACGTACACCACCGGCGCGACCACGTCAGGGAGCTGTTCCACCGGGAAGAAGGTGCCGGAGAACAGGAACAACGGCACGATCAGGAAGCGGTTCATCCCGGCCAGGATCTGCGGGGAATCGCGGGTGATGACGAACGCACTCATCGCTGCACACGTGATGACGCCGGTAAGTGCGGCCGGCAACAGTGCCAGCGCCCCCCGGCCGATCGGCACCGCGCCGAACAGCGCGGCGACCGCCACGAACACCGCACCGATCGCGGCGATCCGGGTCGTCGACCACAGCAGGTTGCCGAGGTAGAGATCGCGAGGTCGGACCGGGCTTGCGATCGCCGCGTAGTAGGTCCCCACCCACCGCCGACCGGCCATGACGGGGAACATCCCGTCGGAGGCACCGGCCTGCATCAGCGACGCTGCGAGGAGTCCCGGGGCGAACCATGCCAGGAAGCTGTCCGCACCCGGCAGCTTTGCCCCACCGGCGCCGGTATCCACCAACCGGCCG
>JBKGZF010000238.1:0-4464 GCA_046545715.1 Nitriliruptoraceae bacterium
AGCCGATGGCTCGATCGCGTCCGAGCGCGGCAGGAACGGCACCACATGAGCAGTGACACAGGCCCTGATCTCGGCCATCCACTGCCGCTGACCGGGGAGCGCACGCTGCCCGACGTGCCCGACGAGCGCTACTGGTTCGAACGCCACGTGGTGGCCTACGAGCTCGCTGCCGAGCTGCTCGCGGGGCTGCGTCCGGCGTGGCCGGGACCGCTGCGCGCGCTGGATGCCGGCTGCGGTGAGGGCTACGGCCTACCCCGGCTGCGCAGGGCCGGCGCCGACCGGGTGCTCGGCGTCGACCTCGATGCGACCACGGCTGCCCACGCGCGGCGACGCTACGCGACGGATGATGACCACCTCGAGGTGATGGTGGCTGAGCTCGGCCACCTGCCGTTGCCCGACGACGAGGTGGCGATCTGCGTCTCGCTGCAGGTCATCGAGCACCTGCACGACATCGCGGGCTACCTGCGCGAGCTCGGCCGCGTCACCGCAGGCGGTGGCCGGCTGGTGCTCAGCACCCCGAACCGCCTGACGTTCACGCCGAACTCACCCACCCCGCTCAACCCCTTCCACACCCGCGAGTTCACCGCGCAGGAGCTGCGCGCCGAGCTCACCGCCGCTGGCCTGCAGGTGCGCTGGCTGGGCGGGGTCCACCACGGCGCACGGCTCCTAGCGGAGCAGGACGCGCTCGGCATCGACCTGCTCACGGTGCTGACGACGACCGCTGCTGAGGACTGGCCAGACCCGGTGCGCCGACTGGTGCATCGGGTCAGCTGGCGATGGTTCGAGCTGCGTGCCGACGACCTCGACACGAGCCTTGACCTCATCGCGGTGTGCGAGGTGCCGTGAGCTCGATCCTGGGCTAGGCGGTGACCTCGTTCTGGGCTGGTCAGATGTCGCGGTAGCGCAGCAGGATCGTGGCGCCGATCGTCGCGACCGCCACGTAGGCGAGGAACACCGCGAGGGCGACCGGTGCATCCAGTGGCTGGATCATCCCCTCCGGCATGGCGGCCAGGGTCTCCTCGGAGGTGTAGAGCGCCTGCAACGCCTGGAAGGGCAGCCAACGCGCGAGCTCGGGGAAGAACTGGTTGAACAGCTGCTCACCGAGGAAGAGGTAGACCAGGGTCACGGTGACGGCGACGACCTGGTTGCGCAGCAGCGCGCCGATCGACACGCCCAGCACGGTGGCGAGCCCCAAGCCCACCGGCGCCTGCCACACCGCGGCGACGGTGTCGGGGCCGATGTCGAGCGCGTCGTCGATCCCGAGCGCCGCAACGGCGACGACCACGGCGACGAGCACCGTGCCGAACACCGCGAAGGCCACGCCGTACAGCGCCCCGATCACCAGCTTGGCCAGCATCACCCGGGTACGGCTCGGGGTGAGCTGGAAGGTGCGTCCCGCCGTGCCGTGTCGGAACTCGGTGGTCATCGCCAGCAGGCCGACCACCACCACGACCGGGGACATCGACCCGACGTTCTCGATGGCAGCCGCGATCTGGCCGTCGGCGCCCGTGAACGGTCCCGACAGCTCGGTCTCGAACAGGAAGAAGCCGGCCCCGAAGGCGGCGAAGACCGCCCCGAGCAGGGTGATCACCCACGTGGTGCGCACGGTCGTCAGCTTGCGGAGCTCAGCAGCGAGCAGCCCCATCAGGCGATCCCTCCCCCAGCGGTGAGCTCCATGAAGACGTCCTCGAGCTCAGCGGTCATGGTCCGTAGCTCACGCAGCGCGATCCCGGCCCCCAGCGCTACCTGGCCCACCTGCTCGGCGTCGAGCCCGGCGATGACGAGGTGACCGTCGGCCGTCGTCACCTCAGCACCGGCACGCTGCAGGGCAGCGGCGAGCCCGTCGAGGTCGGCGGCGGCGACCACGACCCCGCCGCTGGCGGCACCGGTGAGCTCGGCGACGGTCGACTGGGCGACGATGCGCCCGCGCCGGATCACGATCACCTCGTCAGCGAGGCGCGAGATCTCCCCCAGCAGGTGGGAGGAGACGAAGACGGCTCGGTCCTCGTCCGCCAGGTGCCGCAGCAGTTGACGGACCCAGTGGATGCCCTCTGGATCGAGCCCGTTGGCGGGCTCGTCGAGCAGCAGGACCTGCGGATCGCCGAGCAGCGCCTGGGCGATGCCAAGACGCTGACGCATGCCGAGGCTGTACTGCCCCACCCGCTTGGTGGCTGCGGCCTGCAGGCCCACCAACTCGATCACCTCGTCGCAGCGCGATCGCGGCAGGCCAGCCGCATGGGCGCTGATGCGCAGCTCCTCGATCGCCTTGCGGCCGGGGTGGTAGTCGACGCCGTCGACGATGGTCCCGACGGTCCTGGCGGGATCCGCGAGCTGACGGAAGGGCCGGCCGAGGATCTCGACCGACCCCGCGGTCGGCGTGGTCAGCCCGACCATCATCCGCATCGTGGTGGACTTGCCGGCGCCGTTCGGCCCCAGGAAGCCCACCACCCGGCCGGGCGGCAGGTCGAAGGAGATGTCGTCGACCGCGGTCTGCGGACCGAAGCGCTTGGTCAGCCCGCGGACCTCGACGAGTGGCCGGCTCTCGCTCACAGGACCTCCGAGGACCGCCTCGGTTGGCGGGCGTCGATGGGCGCGGACCGCTGCTCAGCGCGGGTCGCCACGCCGCGTGCGACGGACCTCGATCAGGCGACCCACGATACCGACCACCGGCACGAGCACGGCACCCACCAGCATCGCCGAGGGGAGGTCCCAGCCACGCGCGATCGATGCGCCCGCGCCGATCAGCACCCCGAAGGGGACCAGCAGCAGCGGAGCGAGAGTCGCACGGCCACGTTCCTCCAGCCACCGCTGGGTCGAGGTCGCGCCGACGGCGCCGACCAGCACCAGCACCACCCCGATCACCACGGCGAGCGCCTCGTCCACCTGCTACTCCTCAGACCTCCACGACGAAACTCGGCGACGAAGCTGCTCGGGGCCGAGGATATTCGGGACGGTGCAACCTTCGGGCAGCGCCGGGCCAGCGGCGCTCGGGCCCCGTCGATGCCGCCGGGTTCCACGATCCGGCGCGGAGCAGGCACCCTGGTGCCTCGAGACCATCCGCGATCCTAGGATCCCCTGACCTCTGGAGCGACCATGCCCATCCCGATCGTGCTGCGCCCGCTGCTGCTCGCCGTCCCGCTCGTCGCCCTGCTCGTGGGCTGCTCGGGCGACGGCACACCAGATCTCGACGTCGGCGACGCCCAGGCCGCGGAACCGACCTCGGGCTCCTCGCAGATCGTGCTCGAGATCAGCAACGAGGGCGACGGCGACGACGCGCTCATCGCCGCCGAGACCGACGCTGCCGTCGGGGTCGAGATCCACCTCACCGAGGTCGACGACGAGGGCAGCGCCACCATGCGCGAGCTCGAGGATGCCGAGCTGCCGGCAGGCGAGACCACCACCTTCCGCCCCGGTGGGCTGCACCTGATGATGATCGGGACCAACGAGGAGGTCGAGGTCGGCGGTACCTTCGACGTCACCCTCGAGTTCGAGCGCTCCGAGCCGGTGACGATCCCCGTCGAGGTGGTCGAGGTGCTCGACCTCGCGGAGCCGGACGCCGATGAGGAGGCCGGCGACCACGATGACTGACGCGCCGCTGTCCCACCCCACGGCCGGTACCGGTCCGCGGTCGCGCCTCGTCGGCGCGCTGCTCGCCATCGGTCTGGTCGCCACGGCGTGCAGCCCGTCGAGCGCGACCGCGATCGCGGCCGACGGTCTCGAGCGCCGCGCCGACGGATGGCACGCCCTGCCCGTCGAGGCCAAGCGCACCCTGCCCGACGTCACGCTCGAGGACGTCGACGGCGACGAGGTCTCGCTCGCCGACGATCTCAACGGCACGCCGACCCTGCTGTTCTTCGGCTACTCCAGCTGCCCCGACATCTGCCCCATCCACCTCTCGGCGATCGCCTCGGCGATGGACACCGCCGGGGTCAGCTTCGACGAGCTCGACGTCGTGTTCGTCTCGGTCGACCCCGAGCGTGACGACCCGGAACGGATCGAGGAGTTCCTCGCCAACTTCGATGAGCGCATGATCGGCCTGCACGGCGATCTCGACACCGTCGAGGCGGCCCTCGCCCAGCTCGACCTCCCCGGACCGGTCGTCGAGGGCTCGGACCCACGGGGGGAGGGCGAGCTGATCGCCCACCCTGCGCAGGTGATCGGCTTCGACGCCGAGGGTGAGGCCCGGCGCAGCTGGCCCTTCGGTGCCCGTCGCTCGGACTGGGTCTCCGACCTGCCACGCGTGGTCGAGGAGTGGTCGTGAGCGCGGACGCCGACCGCCACGGCCCGGGGCGCGAGCGGTGAACGTCGCGTTCTGGTGTTCGTCGAACCCCGGCCAGGTGTGGACCTGGCGCTATACCCCCCTGTTGGGGGTATGGGCCGCGGCCGGAGCGCTGATCGGCACCTACCTGATCGCGCACCGGCGGGCGGGTCGGCCGGTGGACCGACGCCGACTGCGGCTGTGGC
>JBKGZF010000239.1:0-4463 GCA_046545715.1 Nitriliruptoraceae bacterium
CGGTGCGCACCGCGATGCGCTGATCGGGGGATCGTAGGAGAGCCCTGCTGTCCGGGGACCGACCTCGCCGACGGGCAAACCTCACCGACGCCGCTGCTCACCACGGCCCCCTTCCGATCGGCTGTGCCGAGGAGCCCAGATGCCAGCGACCGGCTACCGGGAGGCCCTGCGCTCCCCGCCCGTGAGACGGCTGTGGTCCGCCGCGGTGATCTCCACGGTCGGCGACTACGTCGGACTGGGCGCACTGCTCTTCCTGGCAGCCGATCGCACGGGCGTCGCGTTGGGAACGGCTGGAGTCCTCGCGGTCGGCGTCGTCCCCTCGATGCTGACCGGCATCGTCGCCGGACCGTGGCTCGACCGTTTCGACCGCCGGCGTGCACTGGCCGTGCTCCAGCTGATCGGTGCCGCCGTCATCTGCCTGCCGGTGCTGATCGACGGGGCGGTGATCGTCTTCGCCACGGCCGCGCTGCTGGCCGGTGTTCGGATCGCGACGGTCGCTGTGCGCTCGGGGGCGATGGCCGAAGGTGTCCACGATCACCACCGTGGCGCCCTGGTCGCACTCCTGAGCTCGACCGATCAGGGCTCACAGGTCATCGGCTACCTGACCGGCGGCGCCCTCTACGTCGTGCTTGGCGCCGAGGTGGCACTGCTGGTCGATGCGGCGAGCTTCGTGCTGGCGGCGCTCGTGCTCAGCCAGCTGCGGCTCCCACGCCCAGGTGTACGCGAGGAGCGTCGGCCCATCGGGGCTGGCATCACCGACATCTGCCGTGATCCCGTGCTGAGGCTGCTGGCCTCGCTGGTCCTGGTCACCGGCCTGGTCGCCTCGCTGCCGGAGGTCCTCGCGCCGTCGGTGGCCGGACCCGGCGATCCGCTGCGCCCGGTCGTGCTCGCCGCCGGCCCCGCGGGCCAGGTCATCGCGATGACGCTGCTGGGGCGTACGCCTCACGTACGGCGCCCCTGGGTGCAGTTGACGCACATGACGCTGCTCGGCGTCGCGCTCGCCATCGCGGCGCTAGGTCGCACCCCGGCGGCGATCGCGGCGGCCAACCTGCTGGTCGGCGCGGGCACCGCCTGGATCGTCGGTCCGCAGGTGGTCTTCCTCCGCCGTGCCCCGAACCTGCGCATGGGCCAGATCACCGGGACCATGGTGGCCGGGCTCGCCGTCGCCGACGGCGTGGGCTCCCTCTCGCTGGCCGGGCTCGCCGACCTCGCCGGGATCCAGGCTGCCTACGCCGCCGGCGCGCTGATCGTCGCCGTCGCAGCGGTGATCGGATGGTCCGCACGCAGGCGCACCGAGGATCTGCTCACGCTCGACGTGTCTCCGCTCGCCGAGGATGAGGACCACACCTGACTCGCGGTGGATGACCAGGGCAGGCCCATGACTGCCCGGTCGCTCGAGCCACGGTTACCGCCCCGCCTCCTCGGCAGCTTCGGCCGCGCGTTCGCCGAGCTCGATGACCAGGTCACCGAACGCCTCGGCGCCCGAGGTGTCACCGCCGTAGGCGCCCGAACGGGTGCGCGTGTAGACCCCCTCCAGCACACAGGCGAGCTTCCAGTAGCCGAAGGCGACGAAGTAGCCGATGTCGTCGAGGTCCCGTCCCGACGCGGCCGCGTAACGGTCGATGAGCTCCTGACGGCTGGCGAACCCCGCTACCAGGGTGGGTGAATCGAGCAGCGATATCGTCTGGTCGCCCGGCTCGGCCCAGTAGACCAGCAGCAGACCGAGATCCGCCAGTGGATCGCCGAGCGTGGTCAGTTCCCAGTCGAGCACGGCCCGCACCCGGCCCTCGCCCGGGTCGACGATCAGGTTGTCGAGCCGGTAGTCGCCGTGGACGATCGCGGCCGGCCCCTGCTCAGGCACCGCAGCGGCCAACCGATCATGGACCTCGTCGAGCAGGGGCAGCTCACGGGTGCGTCCCTCCTGGAGCTGGCGGTGCCAGCGCTTGAGCTGACGCTCGATGTAGGCCTCGCGTCGTGCGAGGTCACCGAGCCCGACCGCGTCGATGTCGGTCGCATGCAACCCGACGAGCACGTCGACGAGGTCCTGTGAGACCGCGGTGCGGGCGGCCGGTGCCAGCTCACCTGCCACCTCGGCGTCCCGGATCACCTCGCCGTCGACGTGCTCCATGACGTAGAACGGCGCGCCCGTCACCTCATCGGTCGGCTCGTAGCCGATGCACCGCGGCACGGGGACCTCGGAACCGGCCAACGCCGAGATGATGCGGTGCTCCCGCCCCATGTCGTGCGCCGACTCGAGCACCCCGTGGAGGGGAGGTCGACGCAGCACGAGGCGACGACCATCGGCATCGGCCACGCGGTAGGTGAGGTTGGAGCGCCCTCCCTCGACCACCTCGAAGCTGAGCGGCGGGGTGATCTCGGTCCGCTCGGCGAGCCAGGCGGTCACGCCTGCGGGGTCGATGCCGGGCACGGGCTCACGGCTGTCACTGGCCACC
Organism: Nitriliruptoraceae bacterium; assembly: GCA_046545715.1. Lineage (GTDB taxonomy): Bacteria > Actinomycetota > Nitriliruptoria > Nitriliruptorales > Nitriliruptoraceae > SKTG01. The sequence goes on from JBKGZF010000239.1 coordinate 2,454, forward strand.
ACGTCGCGCCTCCCTCGGAACGGGCACGCAGCCTGGCACAGTCGCGACCCGTCACAAAGTCGATCATGACCCCTCGGCCGCGGTGCTAGCTCTGCGGCTCGATCCCGAGCTCGTGGAGCAGTCCACGGACCCGCTGCCCGATCTCGTCGCGGATGGGGCGCACCTCCTCGAGCGGACGGCCGGAGGGGTCGGTCAGCTCCCAGTCGAGGTAGCGCTTGCCGGGGATGACGGGACACTCGTCGCCGCAGCCCATGGTGACCACGACGTCCGCGGTCTCCAGGTCCTGGCGGGTCCAAGCCCGGGGGGTGTTGTGGGTGAGGTCGATGCCCACCTCGCGCATCGCTTCGCTGGCGACGGGGTGGAGCTGCGCGGCGGGCTTCGAACCACCCGAGAGCACACGCACCTGCTCACCGGCCAGGTGTTGCAGCCATCCCGCGGCCATCTGTGAGCGTCCGGCGTTCTGCACGCACAGGAACAGCACGGTCGGCAGGTCTGTCTCAGCAACGTCGGTCATGTCGGTTCCGATCCAGGCAGCTAGGCAACGGGTTGGAAGACGCGCCGGCGCAGCCACAGGGCCACGTAGACCAGGCCGACCAGCACCGGGACCTCGATCAACGGCCCCACCACGCCGGCCAGCGCCTGTCCGGAGGCGGCACCGAACACCCCGATGGCCACGGCGATCGCCAGCTCGAAGTTGTTTCCGGCGGCGGTGAAGGCGACGGTGGTGGTGGTCGGGTAGTCCAACCCCGCCTTCGCCGCGAGGGCGAAGGACACCGCGAACATCACCAGGAAGTACAGCGTCAACGGGATCGCGATGCGCACCACGTCCAGCGGTCGAGTGGTGATCTGCTCGCCCTGGAGGGAGAACAGCAGCACCACGGTGAACAGCAGCCCGTAGAGCGCGAAGGGCGAGATCCTGGGCAGGAAGGTGCCCTCGTACCACTCACGGCCACGTCGCGCCTCGCCCAACAACCGTGAGGCGACGCCGGCGGCGAGCGGGATGCCGAGGAAGACCAGCACGGCCTTGGTGATGTCCCACAACGAGACGTCCAACGCCTGCTGCTCGAGGCCGAGCCAGCCGGGAAGGGCGACGAGGTAGAACCAGCCGAGCAGCGAGTAGGCGAAGATCTGGAACACCGAGTTGACCGCGACGAGGAACGCTGCGGCCTCACGGTTGCCGCAGGCGAGGTCGTTCCAGATCAGCACCATCGCGATGCAACGTGCCAGGCCCACGATGATCAGCCCCGTGCGGAACTCGGGCAGGTCGGGCAGCAGCGACCAGGCCAGGACGAACATCAGCGCTGGGCCCACGATCCAGTTCAGAGCGAGCGACAGGCCGAGCAGCCGACGATCGCCGGTGAGCGCGCCCATCTCGCCGTAGCGCACCTTCGCCAGCGACGGATACATCATCACCAGCAGGCCGATGGCGATCGGGACCGAGATCCCGTCGACCTCGAGTGCCTCGAGCGTCTGCGCGACGGCCGGGATCGCCCGGCCGATCAGCAGACCACCCAGCATCGACAGGCCGATCCAGACCGGCAGGAAGCGATCGAGGCCGCTGAGCTTGCCGACCACGGCCTGCGGCACGACCCGGTCGGTGGGAGCTGATCGCTTGGTCACGGCAGGTCCTTGCGGCGTCGAAGGCGGATCTGACGATCCGACGATGGTGGGTGGGAGCAGGCGCTAGGGCCGCTCGATACCGAGGCTGCACTGCCGCTGCCTGGGTCCGTCATGCGGCTCGGACCAGGCGATCCACGCGCAGGGACAGGCGCTCGTAGGCGGCTTCGAAGGCGTCGGCACCACCGCCGACGGGGTCGGGGACCGACCAGTGCAGCGACGGAGCACCCAGGTCAGGGCCGCGCTCATGGGCTCGGTCGCACACCGTGACGACCAGGTCGAACCGTACGTCGAGGTCGTGGTAGTCCCGCGGCCGGGCGGCCGTGAGATCGAGGCCGTGGCGGTGGGCGGTGATGATGGCGACGGGGTGGACCTCGCTGGCCGGCTCCGTCC
>JBKGZF010000240.1:0-4456 GCA_046545715.1 Nitriliruptoraceae bacterium
CTTGAGCGAGATCCCTCCGGTGTCGAAGGTGATGCCCTTGCCGACCAGCGCCACCGTGGCGACGGGGTCGTCGGGCACGTAGCGCAGCCGCACCAGCCGCGGCGGCCGCGCCGATCCGCGCCCCACCGCCAGGTGGCCGCCGCAGCCCTCGTCCGCGAGCCGCTGCTCGTCCCAGATCTCCACCTCGATGCTGTCGGGCAGCCGCTCGAGTGCGAGCTCGGCCACCTCGACGGGCCCAAGGCGGTCCGGGGGAGTGGTGACGACGTCGCGCGCGAGGCACTGCGCGCGGGCGTGGATCCCGGCGCGGCCGACCGCAGCTGCGGCGCGCTCGGCGAGCGAGGAGGCGACCACCACGGTCACGTCGGTCAGCGTGCGCGGCGCCGGATCGGTGCGTACCTCGTCGTAGCGGTAGGCGCCGAGCATCGCGCCCTCGGCGACGGCGCGGACGGCTTCGGCCGAGCCTTCGACCAGCGCGAGCGTGGTCGCCGCGGTGTGCGCCGTGCCCAGGATGCTGCGCACCGCTGAGCCGGCCGCGCGTCGCAGCATCTCGTCGCTGAGCGAGTCGAGCCGTCCGAGGCCGACCAGCGTGACGCGCCCCCACGGCTGGCCGGGAGCGGCGAGGTGCAGCACCTCGCCGGTCTTGCCCCGAAAGCCATGGTCGCGGGGGACATCGTCGAGCCCCAGCGCCCGTAGGGCCACATCGGCGCCGGGGCCCTCGATGCCCCCGCGGAACACGGGCACGATCAGCGCGTCGACATCGAGGTCGGCGATGTCGTCGGTGGTGATGTGCACGTCGGGTAGGTCGGCCACGGGGTGCTCCGGCGGGGTCGGCGGCTGGGCGGGGAAGCGCTCCTGCCCGCCCAGCCTAGATGCTCGCGGTGGTGGCTCAGCCGACGACGCCGTTGTCCTCGAGCCACTCCGCGGCGATCTCGTCGGGGGCGAGCCCCTCGGAGGCCTGCTGGTTCATCGCCTGGAGGTCCTCGACGGTGAGCATCCCGCTGACCTCGTCGATCAGCCCGCGCAGATCGTCGCCGTAGGCATCGAGGATCTCGTCGCGGAGCACCGGCACGATGTTCTCCGGAGGGTTGATGCCCTCGTCGTCCTCGAGCACGACCAGCTCGTCGCTGGTCAGCGGCGCATCGGTGGAGAACATCGCGGTCAGCTGCGTCTCGCCGGACTCGAGCCCCGCCAGGCGCGCTGAGGCCTCCTGGACGGCCTCGAACTCGACGTTGTCGAGCCCGTAGGTGTCGGTCAGCCCGGCGTAGCAGGTATCACGGTCCTCGCACTCCGGGGCACCGCTGAAGACGATGTCACCGGCGTCGGCGAGATCGGACACCGTCTCCAGGCCGTGCTCGTCGGCGAACTCGGCGGTGGTGACGAACACGTTGACGTTCTGCGCCTCGCTGGCCTCGAGCACGGAGATGTCGTGCTCGGCGAAGCGTTCACCGAGCGTCTCGACCCCGCTGTCGACGTCCTCGGGCGCGTCCTCGTCGAACCCGACGATCAGCGAGGAACCCAGGTACTCAGGCAACAGGTCGATCTCGCCGTCCTGCAGTTCGGGGAAGATCAGCTCCCGCGAGCCGAGGTCCAGCTGGTACTCGACGGGGTAGCCGGCGTCCTCCAGGGTCTGGCCGTAGATCTCGGCCAGGATGCTGGATTCGGGGAAGTTGAACGACGCCACGGTGATCGTCGGTCCGTCGTCGGGGACGTCCGCATCGTCGGTCTCATCGGTCGCGGCGTCGTCGCCGGCGTCCTCCTCGGGCTCGTCCCCACCGCCACAGGCGGTCAGCAGCAGTGCCAGGCCGGCGCCTGCGGCGAGTAGGCGGCGCAGGTGGGCGGTTCGCATGCGGGTTCCTCTCGTGTTCCTCATCGGTGCGGCTACGAGCAGGGTAGTGAGCCGAGCTGTGCCCTTCGGGGCAGACGGCTGCGCGGCAGTGCACGGGGAGGGGAACCCGTCGTTGCGAAGCGGGCTTCCACCCTGCCGGTACCGCTGCGCTCGCGGGGGTCACGCCAACCGTGACGAGGCGCTGCTCGACTCACGGCGCTACGACGCGGGAGAAGACCAGGGCGTCCGCACGGCGCGTGGGGAACGACAGGAACGAGCGGAGACGTCCCTCGTGCTCGAATCCGCACCGGCTCAGGACCTCGATGGACGCCTGGTTGCCTGGTTCGACCCATGCTTCGACCCGGGCCAGGTCCGCTTGCTGCAGTCCCCACTCGGTCAGCAGCGCGACCGCGTGGGTGGCCAGGCCTTTGCCGCGGGCCTCGGGTACGAGCCAGTAGCCGACGCCAGCCACGCCCTCCTGTGCCCGCAGCAGTAGGGCAGCGCATCCCACCGCTACGTCAGCCGGTATCTCTGTCACGGCCAGCGACCAACCCTGTCCCCAGGCGACCCGCGACCGCTGACGCTCGATCCACGCCCGGCCGGCCTCCTCGGTGAACGGGCTTGGCACGGTCGTGCTCTCCGGGATGATCCCCTCGTCGCTGGCCGCCTTCACGCACAGCAGGTCCGTTACCGCCCATGGACGGAGCCGGACGACTCCATCAGCCAGCTCGGGCTCGGGAGGCAGGTTGGGGACCAAGCTGTGATCCTGCTCGCTCACGCCGCCTCCCGGACCCGGGTCGCCGAACACGGCGACCGCGATCGATGCCTGTTACCTCCACATCGTCTCGTCCCAGATGGGCATCATCCAGACGCAGATGGGCCTCGCCGGGGGCCCACCCGACGTGGGCCTCGCCGGGGAACCCATCCGGTGTCGATGATCGCCTTCACTGTGCCGTGATCTCATCCTGCCGCAACCACCCACGGATCGCAGCCACCGGTGGGGATCCGAGGTTCCCCTCGGTTGCCCCGCCCCGATGGGCCCCTTGGTTCCCCGCCCGGATGGGCGGTGTGGAGCGCGTCCACGGGATGAGCCTGTCCGCCTGCCGCCGCGCGCCCGGGCGCAGGCTCGTGTCATCCATCAGCCGGGTGGTGGCCGGCTGATGACCTCAGACGGATCTCTGCCAGGCGGATCGCCTTGACCATGCGGGTCACCATCGGGCGGATCGCCACCGTCGGCGCCCTCGACGGGCGGACCGTTGCCGTCGGTTGGGTCGCCACCGTCGGCCGGGGCGCCGGGTGGGTCGCTGCCGTCGGCCGGATCGTCGCCACCGGCCGGATCGACGCCACCGGGCGGATGGTCGCCATCCGCTGGGTCGCTGGGGTCCGGTGGATGCAGGGTGGGCCGGCGGTCGTGCCAGGTGGTCTGCCAGCCATGGAGGTCGAGCAGCCGGTGGTGGTGGCGGCAGCCGAGTCCGGCAGTGTCGATGGTCAGCTGGCCCTCGAGCCGGTAGGGGGTGGCCAGGTGCATCACGTCGCACCAGCCGGCCGGGATGTCACACCCCGCGGCGATGCAGCCCCCATCGCGGGCCTGCAGGGCGCGCCATAGCCCAGCGGGCACGGTGCGGACCTGCTCACCGGCCTCGACCGGGACGCCGTCGGGGTCGACCAGCAGCCGGGAGACGTTGGCGTCAGCGAGCAGCCGGCGAACCTCGGTGTAGGGCAGCGGTCCCATCCAGGGGGCCTCGACCACCCCAGGGACGGGCGCGCCAGCAGCCTCGCCACCGGCGCCAGCAGCGTCGCCGCCATTGGTTTCCTCGGCGTGGTTGGGGCTGGCGGGGTTGTCCGTGTGGGGCTGGATGTCGTCGGCCAGCAGCTGCTGGTAGTCGAGGGTGAGGCTGATGTGGGGGCGGATGCCGTGGACGGTGGGGGCCTCGCCGGCGCGCAGCGCGGCGCGGGCGAGCTCGATCACCGCATCGGCGGTGCGCTGTTCGGCGCTGCGCTGGGCGCCGCCGCCCACGTCAGGGTGGCGGAAGGCATCCACGGCGGTGGCCAGGGTCTCGGCATCCAGCCCCGACCACTGGCCGGAGAGGGCGAGCATGCCGTCCTCGGTGGCAGCCAGCTTGGCTCGGCGGCGGGTGTAGCGGCGCTCTTCGCTGTGTTGGGCGGCTGCGGCATCGAGCTGGGCGAGCACCCGGCGGCACGATCGGCCGAAGGTGGTGGCATCCTGGCTGGCGGCCAGCGCCACCAGCCGTGCGGCAGCGGTCTCGCGGTCGTCACCGGAGAGCTGGGCGAGGGTCTCGGCCAGCAGCTGGGCGTGGCGTGGCGGCAGCCGACCCGCGTCGAAGGCGGCCTGGGCTTGGGGCTGGTCGCCGAGCTGGGCGCCGATCCGTGTCGCCCGCTTGGCCTCGCCCGGGCTCCACTGCAGCTGGCCGGCGAGCTGGTTCTCGGCCTGGCGGCGGGCGCGCTGGCCAGCGCGGTGGCCATCGCGGCCCTCCTCGGCGGCCTGGCGTTCGGCCTGCTCGCCCTGTCGGGCGGTGGCGCGCGCGGCCAGCCGGCAGCGGCGGGCGTGCAGCCGGCGGATCGCGCCCTCGACGGACTGCAGCTGGCGGGTCAGCCCCTCGTGGTCCAGCC
>JBKGZF010000241.1:0-4428 GCA_046545715.1 Nitriliruptoraceae bacterium
GTGGCCCGACGCCGAGCTCGATGACGTCGGCGGTCGCGATGAGGTCGAGGCGATGATGCTGCGCGCGGCCACCGCGGCGTGCGACTTCTACCTCGACCACACGCCGACCGATGGGATCCCCTACTGGGATACCGGAGCGCCGGGGCTCGCCGCGCTGGGTGACTACACCTCGCGCCCAGCGGACCCGTTCAACGATCACGAGCCTGTGGACAGCTCGGCGGCCGCGATCGGCGCGCAGGGACTGCTGCGCCTCGGCCACCTGCTCGAGGCCCGCGGCGACGATGCCGGCGGCCATCGCTACCGCCAAGCAGGCTTGACGATCCTGCGGCGCCTCCTCGAGGACCCCTACTTGAGCCGTGATCCCCGTCACCAGGGACTACTGCTCCATGGGATCTATCACCGCCCTGGGGGTTGGGACCGGGTGCCCGAGGGCGCCTCGGTGCCGTCCGGGGAGTCGGTCTTGTGGGGCGACTACCACCTCGTCGAGCTCGCTCTGTACGCGCAGCGACTCGCCGACGACGGGCCCTACCTCACGTTCTTCGCACCCTAGCCAGCGAGGAGGCACATCGTGGGCGAGAGCAGGACGGCACTGGTCACCGGCGGGTCGCGTGGCATCGGTCTGGGCATCGTCACCCATCTGCTGCGGGCGGGGTACCGCGTCGCTGTCAACGGGGTGCGCGGCGCCGACGCGGTCGCCGAGACGATGGAGCGCCTCCGCGGCGACGGTGGGGAGGTCGTCTACTGCCAGGGCAGCGTCGCCGAGCGAGACGGCCGGCAGGCGATCCTGGAGGGAGTGCTCGAGGCCTTCGGGCGCATCGACGTGCTCGTCAACAACGCCGGCATCGCGCCGCCGAACCGAGCCGACATCCTTGAGGCCTCCGAGGAGGACTACGACGTCGTCCTCGAGACCAACCTCAAAGGGCCGTACTTCCTCACCCAGGCGGTCGCACGCACGATGATCGACCAGCCCCGGGTCGAGGCCGAGCGACGCGGCGTGATCGTCAACGTGGGGTCGATGAGTGCCACGGTGGTCTCGACGAACCGCGGCGAGTACTGCCTGTCGAAGGCGGCCACGGCGATGGCCACCCAACTGTGGGCCGTGCGGCTCGCCGAGTACGGCATCGACTGTTACGAGGTTCGGCCCGGGATCGTCACCACGGACATGACCGCTGGGGTCCGCGAGAAGTACGACCGGTTGATCGAGGAGGGCCTGACGGTCCAGCGCCGGTGGGGTACGCCTGACGATGTCGGCTCAGCGGTCGCGGCCCTGGTCCGTGGCGAGATCCCGTACGCGCCAGGCCAGGTGCTGAACATCGATGGGGGACTGACGACCCTACGCCTGTGATGAGGGCCCGGGTCGGGGGCCCGCCTGAGACCGTCGTCGGGTTCGTGGCCGCCAAGCGAGGTCGTAATCGTCCGCTCGCCCCGCGCGGGCCTGCCCCTCGGCCCTAGACGGCGAGGTCGGTGCGCGATCAGTGATATAACGAGGTTGAGTGTGCGGCAGGTCCGTGCGTCGGGCAGGGTGCTCCGAGCGCGTGGGCGGGGGTAGTAGCCTCGGTCGGGGATGAGGAGCGACATGGCTGACGAGCAGGCGCCGGAGACGGCGCTGCTCGATCAGTACCTGGATCACCTGCGCTCCGAGCGGGGGCTGTCTGACAACACCGTGCAGGCCTACCGACGTGACCTGGCCGTCTATGCGGCCTACCTGGACGAGGCGGGGATCGGCGACCCGCGGGAGGCGTCCGCCGAGCAGTTGACCGCCTTCGTCGCCTGGCTGCGTCGCCGTCCGTCGCGCTCGGGGCAGCCCTACGCTCCGGCGTCGCTGGCCCGCATCGTCGTCGCGGTCCGGGGCTTCCACCGCTTCCTGGCGGGCGAGGGGCTGACCCGGGTTGATCCTGCTGCGCAGCTCGAGACCCCAGCCGCGCATCGACCGTTGCCCAAGGCGCTCTCGGTGGCACTGGTCGAGCGACTGCTGGCGGCTCCCGTCGGTGACGGTCCGGCTGCTCGGCGCGACCGTGCGATGCTCGAGCTGCTCTACGGGGCCGGCCCGCGGATCAGCGAGCTCGTCGAGCTCGATGTCGACGACGTCGACGAGGTGGAGCGCCTGCTGACCGTGCGCGGCAAGGGCGACCGCCACCGACTGGTGCCGTTCGGCGACCTCGCTGCGGACGCGCTCGAGAGCTGGTTGGTCCAGGGGCGCCCAGCGTTCGCGCCCAAGGGACCTGCGGTGTTCGTCAACGCCCGTGGGGGACGGCTGACCCGCCAAGGTGCCTGGAAGCGGCTCAAGCTGCACGCGGCCGCGGTGGAGCTCGACGCCGAGGTGTCGCCGCACACGCTGCGGCACGCCTTCGCGACCCATCTGATCGACAACGGGGCGGATGTTCGCGCCGTCCAGGAACTGCTCGGCCATGCCAGTGTGACCACGACCCAGATCTACACCTTGGTGAGCCGATCGGCGCTGCGTGAGGTCTATCAGCGGGCGCACCCGCGCGCTCGGCGCTGAGCCGCCAGCTGACGTCCACGGCCGATCGGCGCTCAGCCGCCGTCTGACGTCGACCGCGTCCGGCACTGCTCGCCCTGAAGGCATAGGGGATGATGGGGTAATCGATGTCGATAGATAGCTAGATCGAGCTGTCTCTTTATCGATACATAGCTTCGACGACCTGTTGCCAGGATGACTAGGGTGCACGACGTCACCGGCCCCGATGGGGCCACTGGCCTCGAGCGGCACCGGCGGCGTGCCCCGCAGGCGGGACCGCCGGCTGGGGATGGCACCGACCGGCGAGCCAGGTTCGACCACGGCCGACACGAGGGTCTCCATAGCGGTAGGAGTCAGCGTGAGCACCACCACGGACACGACCGACTGGGGCGCGATGGCGGCGCGCAACCTCCATGACGGGGGCGATGCGAAGGGCCGCAACGGTGCCGCGAAGCGTCGGCCGGCCTCCATCCTGGCCATGGCCAACCAGAAGGGCGGCGTCGGCAAGACCACCACGGCGATCAGCCTCGGTGCAGCGTTCGCCGAGCTCGGCGAACGGGTCCTGCTGGTCGACATGGATCCCCAGGGGTCACTGGGGGTGGGGCTCGGCCTCGAGCCGCACGGTCGCGACGCGACGGTCTACGACCTGCTGATGCAGGGGGGACCGTCGATCGACGAGGTGCTGGTCGAGACCGCGGTGCCGGGGATGCACCTGATCCCCGCCAACATCGACCTCGCGGCCGCCGAGCTGCTGCTCGTACAGGAGGTCGCGCGTGAACAGGCTCTGCAACGGGTCCTGGATCGGCTGCGCTACCGCTACGACCGGATCCTGATCGACTGCCCACCGAGCCTGGGACTTCTTACCATCAACGGACTCACCGCAGCCGACGGGGTGATCGTCCCGCTCGAGTGCGAGTACTTCGCGCTGCGGGGGATGTCGCTGCTGATGCAGACACTGGAAAGGGTTAGGGAACGACTTAACCCTGAACTGAAGCTTGAGGGTATCGTCGCGACCATGCTCGACTCGCGCACCCTGCACGCCCGTGAGGTGCTCGAGCGGGTGCGCGAAGCGTTCGGGGAGGCGGTCTTCACGACCACGGTGACCAAGACGATCCGCTTCGCCGAGGCCCCGGTGGCCGGTGAGCCCATCCTCAGCTATGCGACCCGCTCGCGAGGGGCCGAGGCCTACCGCGAGCTCGCGAAGGAGGTCCGTGCACGTGAACCGGCGAGCTAGCCTGCCCGGCGCTGACGAGCTGTTCAGGGCCTCGGGCGCCAGGGATGGCCAGACCCGTGAGAGGTCGCAGCGCACGCCCGAGCGTGAGGGGTCCCAGACCACCGACCCGGACACGCCGCCGACGGCGTCGGGGCGGGTCCGGCACGACCAGAAGATCACCGTCTACCTCACCGAGCAGGAGCTGCTCGACCTCGAGCAGGCGCGGCTGCGACTGCGGGCCGAGTTCGACCTCTCGGTCGATCGGGGCCGGATCGTGCGCGAGGCCATCGCCGAGGTGCTGGCCGACCTCTACGAGCGTGGGCCCGACTCGGACCTGGTCCGGCGGCTGACCTGAGCCAGCGTTGCCGATGTCGACACCGATGTCGGTTTATCGATAAAGCGATGTAGAGGGATCGATATGTCGACACAACCTGCCGGCGGTGCGATGCTCGAGGTGACGCACCTGATCGGGCTCAAGCGTGACGGCCACGAGCTCGACGCCGATCAGCTGCATGCGCTGGTGGACGCCTACCTGGCCGGCGAGGTGGATGACGCCCAGATGGCGGCGCTGCTGATGGCGGGGGTGATCCGTGGCTTCACCCACCGTGAGGCGGTTGCCCTGACCGATGTGTTGGTCGCCTCGGGCGAGACCGTCGATCTCTCGGCGCTGTCGGGGCCGACGATCGACAAGCATTCGACCGGTGGGGTCGGTGATACCACGACCCTGGTGGTCGGC
>JBKGZF010000242.1:0-4391 GCA_046545715.1 Nitriliruptoraceae bacterium
GCCCAGCCGCTGGTGGGCCGCGCGGCGCGCCCCCTCGTCGAGGGACTCGACCACGACGCGGCGCAGCTGCTCGTGGTGCACCGCGAACGCCTCTCCCTGCGGCACGAGCTCGCTGCCCCGGACCAGGGCATCGACGGCGGTGACCACCGCGGTGCGTGGCAGCTCCGCGGCGTCGGCCAGCAGCTCCAGCTCGATGGACCCGCCCTCGAGCGCCGCGAGCTCCAGCACGGTGCGCGGTTCAGGCGTCAGGCGCTCCAAGCGCTCGGTGAGCAGCTCGCGGATGCTGCCGGGCACCGGCAGCGGGACCTCGGGATCATCGACGCCGAGCGCCTCGAGCCGCTGCTCGTCGCTGAGCATGCGCAGCGTCTCGACCACGAAGCGCGGGTTGCCCCCCGTCTCACGATGCAGGCGTGAGACCGCGGCGCCGCTGACGCTGTGGCCGCGCCCGAGCACGCGGATCAGCTCCCCGGTGGAGAACGCATCGAGCGGTCCCAGTACCACGCGCTCGGGCCGCAGGACGCGGTCCACCTCACGCAGCGCCGCCCACGTGGCGGGCTGCTCGCGGGCCTCGTCCCCCCGGTAGCCGACGATCGCCACCAACCGATGGTCATCGACCACCTCGCTGAGCCCAGCGAGCACGTCCAGCGATTCGAGGTCGGCCCACTGCGCGTCATCGATCACCAGCAGCAGCGGGTCGATCTCCGCGAGCGCCGCGAGGATCCGGATCAGCGCGTCACGCATCCGCCGTGCGCCGTCGGTGGAGGCGAGCTCGGGAGGACGGTCGGCTCCCGGGGCGCTGGTACCGGCGGCGAGCGCTGGAGCGAGGGTGGCCGCCTCGGCGAGCCACACCGGGCCCACACGTGGTCGCAGCTGCTCGACGCGCAACGGTGTGAGCACCTCGTCGAGCACGTCCTGGATCACGCCGTAGGCCACCACGGCGTCCGGCGAGGAGCAACCGACGCTCGCGCAGGCGAAGCCCCGCCACCCGGCATCGTCGACCACCTCGGCGAGCAGGCGCGAGGTCCCCACCCCCGGCTCGCCCTCCACCAACAGCGCGCCACCTCGCCCGACCAGAGCGCGCTCGAGGACGGTGAGCGCGCGGTCCTGCTCGCGATCGCGGCCGATGAGCGGGATGTGATCGGGAAGCAGTGCCGGCTCGGCTGCCGGTGTGCTCAGACGGCGCTGGCGAACGATCCGTGCGTGCAACGCCTCCGTCTCGGCCGAGGGCACGGTCCCCAGCTCCTCGGCCAGGACGTCGCGGACCCGCTCGTACTGCCGGATCGCCTCGCTGGCGCGCCCGAGCAGCATCGACAGCCGCATCACCTCACGGTGGCCGTCCTCGCGCAGCGGGTCCTCGTTGGTGAGCCGACGCGCGTAGATCAGGGCGTCGTCGTAGGCCGCATGGGCCTTGGCGAGGCCGACGAGCCAGCCCAGCGCCTCGAGGTAGCGCACGTGCAGCTGCTGACGCTCGGCGAGCACCCACTCGTCCTCGTGCCCCGCCATGAACTCGCCGCGGTAGAGCCCGACGACCGCCTCGAGCTCGGTGAGGTCCCGCACGCGAGCCTGGCTGGCACCACGACGTTCACGCGCCCGATCCAGGCCACGCACGAACTCCTCGACGTCGACCCAGCACGGGATCGACGGCGTGAGGCCGATCGTGTCGCCGGCCACGTCGAGGTGATCGACCTCGCCGCTGAGCTCACCCAGCGCGTCCTGCACCTGCCACAGGGTGTGGCTCAGCCGTCGGCGGCCGCGGTTGGCCGGCAGGTCGGGCCAGAAGCGCTCGGCGAGGTGGTCACGTGGATGGCGGATGCCACGGTGGATCGCCAGGTAGGCCAGCAACGTCCGGGCGGCCCGCGACGGCAGCGGCGGCACGTCCTCGCCGCCACGGCGCAGCTGGAAGCCTCCGAAGAGCACGACCTCCAGCGGCTCCACGCGAGCTGCCTCCCTGCTCCGGTCAGGATCCAGGGTAGGTGGTGGCCGCAGCCGAGGTGCCGATCCGGCCGGACGCCAGCTACCGGCTCAGCGCCTGCCGCCGGCCGCGACCCGCGGGTCGAGCCCGGGCTCGAAGGAGGCCAGGTAGGCCGCCCGCTCCTGCTCGAGCTGGTCGACGATGCGCGCGTACTCCTCGCTGCGACCCTGGCGCTCGTAGAGCCGACGCGGCTGCAACAGCTCCTCGTCGTCGAAGCCGGGGATCGCCGCTGCAACCTCGTAGCCGAAGTCGGGGTCCTCGACCCACTCGATCGTGCCGTCGACGATGCCGTGCTGCACCGCCGCCGAGTGGGGGATCTTGACCTTCTTGGAGCGCTCGTCCTCGTCGGGACCGCCGACCCGTCCGGTGTTGAGCAGGTAGACCTCGAGCTCGCAGGTCTCGAGCAGCTCCAGCAGGCGGTTGGCCTGCGACGCGTCGTTCTCGAACCAGAACGGGTTGGTCCCCGGGACCCGCAGGTTCTTGCCGGCCTCCGCGGCACCACCGGCCGAGGTGCCCTTGGTCTCGCCGAGCATGAAGTAGTAGGCCGCCTGCTCTGGGTGCAGCCGCGCAACCGCCGGGATGATGTTCTCGTTGCGGTTCAAGATGAACAGGTACTTGGCCGCAGGCAGATCACGCGGATCGCGGTGGCGGATCCCCGCCAGCGGGAAGGTGCAGCGCCCGTTGGCCGTGTAGCCGGTGTCGAAGAAGTCGACCTTGCCGTTCTCGTCGACGCTGACCGACTCGAGCCACGCGTCGGGGGCGGTCGCACCGGCGTAGATCGTCGGCTCGTCATCGGGATCGAGGCCGAAGGTCTTGGCGAAGCAGCCGTCCTCGGTGGTGTGGACCTTACCGCCGGGCATCAGGGCGATGAAGTCGTCCTGGACCGGCAATGACCCCTTGACGTTGCGGAAGGTGGTGGTGGTCTTGCCCGTACCGGAGAGGCCGATGATCAAGGCCAGCTCCTCCTCGCCGGAGGCGGTCTCCTCGGCGGGGAAGGTCTTGGCGCCCGAGTGCATGGCCAGCCCACCGCGGTCGTAGACCAACCGGTTCCACATGCGCAAGCCCGCCATCTTCGACTCGCCGAAGTAGTCGGAGCCGATGACCCGGGTGGTCCAGGTGTCGAGGTCCACGGTGATGAGGCACTCGTCGGGCTTGCCGGGCGCCGACATGTTCGGTGTGTAGATCACCGTGAACTCAGGGTGGTAATCCTCCTCGGGCTCGAACCAGAGCTGCTGCTGCATGGCCGGGATGTTGGAGTTCACCCGCTCCATGTACAGACGCGCACCGGTGCGGAAGCCAGGTTCGGGACCGATCGTTCCCTCGATCAGGACCATGTCCTGATCAGCGATGTAGGCGTCCTGGCGCGCCGCCCATTCCGCCGCCTCCGCCCGCGAGATCGTCGGCTTGTCGTTCGGCTCGTCCGAGACGAAGAAGGTCGACTTGCCGAGCCGAGACTTCACCCGTGCCCGGTAGTTGATGTTGCCGAACTCGGTGACCTGGACGTTCGGCTGCAGGGCCAGGACCCACTCACGCAGCTGCGCCTGGCTGGGGTTCTCGACGACGGTGCGTGCGGGAGGCAGATCGGTGGCCACGGCGGCTCCTCCAGGCGTTTCACTGCTCGGCCGGCCGGCGACGCCGGCATGCGGTGTGACCGATCGTAGTGAGCCGTGACGCCAGGACCGCAACCGGGGAGCGCAGACGGCGACAGACGGACGCGATAACGCGCACCGCGGGGTCCGAACGGACGGGAGGACCGGGGACCTCGGGCCCTTGGTATGGTCCAATGGTGCGACTGCGAGTCACCCGCCATGCGCGAGTGGCCCGGCGCCTTACCTAGGAGGAGACCGTGGCAAGACAGATGAGCGACGAGCACAAAGCGGCACTGGCCAAAGGCCGCGCACAGGGCAAAGCGGTGCGCGACTACCTCTCCGCACTGGAGCAGGAGCGACGGCCCGGCCGCAAGCTCGATCGTTCCACGATCGAAGCCCGGATCCCCGAGATCCAGCAGCAGATCGACCAGGAAGAGGACCCGGCCAAGCGGGTCGAGTTGATCCAGAAGCGGCTCGACCTCGAGGAGCAGCTGGTCGAGCTCGGCGACCAACCGGATCTCGAAGCACTCGAGGAGGCGTTCGTCGAAGCTGCCGCGGAGTACTCCGAGCGCAAGGGCATCACCTACAGCGCTTGGCGCGAGGCCGGGGTCCCCGCTGCCACGCTCAAGCGCGCAGGCATCCGCCGGACCCGACGCCCCAGCAGCTGACCTGCCGCTCGGGCGGGTGCCGGCTGCCGCCGGCCCGGCCCGACGGGCTCAGGCCGAGGCTGCCGTGGTCTCGGGCGGCGCGTGCTGCTCCACCGCTTCCTCGGCACGCGCGGCGCAGCCGTCGAACGCCTCCTGAAGCTGCATGGACAGCCGCAGCGATGC
>JBKGZF010000243.1:0-4384 GCA_046545715.1 Nitriliruptoraceae bacterium
CCATCATGCGGTCCAGCAGCTGCTTGTCACGCTCGTGGTCGGTATCACCCACGGTGTAGGTCGAGGCGATCAGGGTCTGACCGTCGAGGTCGACGAGGTAGCCGTAGCTGCCCTCGCCGTCGGGGATCAAGCCCTCGCCGCTCGAGCGCCGCTCGTAGACCAGGGCCCGGTGGCCGTCGACGGTGGTCTCCTCGGCGCTGAGCACCTGACCATGAGCGTCCAGGTCGATGTCCTCGAAGGGGACGTCGTCGATGTCCAGCGCGATCGCCCAGTGCAGGTCGCGGTCACGCGGCATGTCCGGGACCTCGACCGGCTCGGGGTGGAAGATGCGACAGTCGCCGATCCGCTCACCATCGTTGACGTGCCAGTCAGCAGGGGCCTCGACGGAGTAGCGCTCGGCCTCGCAGGTCGTCAGCTCAAGCTCGTCGGCCGGCGTCACACCCGTCGCGGTGTCCTCGTCGTCCCCGGCATCACCGCGCTGCTCGGTCCCGGTCCCCTCACGATCATCACCGGACGGATCACGATCGCCGCCGTCCTCAGTGGCGCCATCATCGCCGTCCTGCGTGGCGGGTTCGTCGCTCGGGTCCTCGCTGTCCTCGGCGGTCACCCGCTCGCTGCTGGTGACCGCGTCACCGGTGATCAGCTCCACCGCGTCGGCGACGCCCGAACAACCCGCCAGCAGCAGTCCGGAGGCGAGCAGGGCCAGCGTGCGCCATCCGCGGCTCGTGACACGGGTGACTCGACGGTGCGGGGTGTCGGCAGGGCTTGTCACGTACACCTGGCCCTTCCTTGACGATTCGGTCACGTTCTGCGCTGCTCGGCTTGGGTCCCACGTTGAGGCCAGTGGTCCCACGCTGGGGTCTCACTGGTCCCTCGCCGGTCCCACGCGGGGATCTCGCTGGTCCCTCGCCGGGATCTCACCCCGTACGACGCACCGCCCCCCGTCGAGGTTGCACCGACCTTCGCTCATGGCTCGCCCACGCCGCCGTGCGGCTCACACACGCTGCCTCGGCTTGGCATGCGGATGAGCGGCGAGCGTGACGTAGCTAGCCGCCCACAGCAGCCAGCCGGAGCGCCCGGGCGCTGTGAGCCGCGGCAGGAGCCCTCACGCGAAGGCGAACAGCGGTGGCAGCACGATCACGACAGCTGCGGCCCAAGCGGCGAACACGGGCAGGTAGCCGGTCTGCCAGCGCTCGACGCGGTAGAAGGCGACGTGGGTCGAGCGCGCTGACGACCGCGACGAGCTGGACCCGGTCCATCCAGCCCGGCAGCTGCGAGGCCTCGCGAGCGGACATCCCGTAGAGCACGAGGCCGAGCACGACCACCAGCAGCGCGTCGAACACGCCCAGCAGCTCGCGGTCGAATCCGCGCCACACCCCACTCACCGCATAGACGAGCGCGGTGCCGGTCAGCATCACCGCGAACAGCGGTGTGAACACCATGGTCAGCACCGGCGCCATGTTCTCCACGACCCGCTGCTTGGACTCGACCAGCCACGCCGCCACGACCACGGCGCCAGCTGCCCCCGACGGCAGCACCCATGCCACCACCGTCTCGGCCAGGTCGGGCCCGATCGGCTCCAGGATCAGCATGGTCAGCGCCATCAGCACGCCACCACCGAGCGCGATCAGCACGTAGTAGATGAACCACTCGCCGGTGAACCGGACGAGGTCCATGCGTCGCTCGTGGTCGCCGACCTCACCACCCAGGTACGGATAGGCCACCACGAACCACAGCGCCACGGGCAGGTGCGCGGCGACGAGGAGCTCGGTGCTGGCCCCATCCTGGAACGGGTAGAGGT
This sequence comes from Nitriliruptoraceae bacterium, assembly GCA_046545715.1. Classification (GTDB taxonomy): domain Bacteria; phylum Actinomycetota; class Nitriliruptoria; order Nitriliruptorales; family Nitriliruptoraceae; genus SKTG01. The sequence goes on from JBKGZF010000243.1 coordinate 1,802, forward strand.
TGATGACCAGCGCAGCGAGCACGAACGTGCCGGCCACGAGCAGGATCCGGCGGACCGCGAGACCGCGCCGACGAGCGAGATAGCCCGCGAGGAAGGGCAGCACGAGCAGCCCCAGGTTGCGCAGCAGCCACATCGGCTGGTCACCCGGGAACCCGGCGGCGATCCGTGCGATCTGCACCGCGCCAGCCGCGGCGAGGGCGAAGACGAATGCCTCGACCCAGGAGCCTGTCTGCTGCGCCTCCTCATCGCCCATCAGCACCAGCTGCTTCCACAGCCTGCCGCTGTGCTCGCGGGCGAACTCCCGGCTCACCGCATCGAGGCTGCCCATGCGCCGAACCGCGATCAGGAACGCCTCGTCGGGCGCGAGGCCGACCGCCCGCAGTTCGCTGACCTGCTCGCGCAGGTGCTCCTCGAGCTCCTCGACGTCGTCGGCGGTGAGGACCCCGCCGCGTGCCACGTGGCTGCGCCACTCATCGATCTGCGCCTCGAGCCGTTCCATGGCTCAGGCCCCCGCGAGCGCGGCCGTCAGAGGGCCACGCACACCCCAGGCCGCACGCAGCGCGTCCGCGACCGTCGCCCACTGCTGCTGTTGCTCGGCCAGGGCCGCTCGCCCCTCATCGGTGATCGCGTAGTAACGACGCCGTCGTCCCTCAGGTGGGGTCCGCCACTCGGTGGTGACGTAGCCGAGCCGGTGGAGGCGGTGCAGCAGCGGGTAGAGCATCCCGTCGGTCCACTCGAGCTCCCCGCCCGAGAGCTCGCGAACCCGCTTGAGGATGCCGTAGCCGTAGTTCTCGCCCTCAGCGAGGATCGCCAGCACCAGGGGTGTCGCCGAGGCTGCCACGAGATCCTTGTCGATCTGCACCGCGCCCTCACTTGCTCGCATGCGCACCCTCATCTGCGCGCTGTCGTACCCTTGCACCGACATGCATAGTACTACTAGGGATCAGCACTGACCGCGACCGACCGACGGCTCGTACACCTGTCCGCACCCGCCCTGAGGCCCATGGCTACGTTGACCGTCCGGTTATGTCAGCTCGGCAACATCCACCCCCGTGAGCTGTAGGCAGCAGCGATGCTCTACACGGTCGGCTACGAGCGACGCGACCTCGACGAGCTCATCGAGCTGCTCGAGCAACACCGTGTCGAGCAGCTGATCGACGTCCGCTTCAACGCGTCCTCACGCAAGCCTGGCTATGCGAAGTCCCGTCTCTCGCAGGCGCTGGCCACGGCTGGGATCGGCTATCGGCACCTCAGCGCGCTCGGCAACCCGCGCGAGAACCGTGAGCCCCTGCGTCGAGGTGAGCCCGACGCCATCGCGGCCTACCGAGCCCGCCTTGACGAGGCGCCCGATGCCGTCGAGGTGGTGGCGCGAGCGGCGGCGGACCACGACGTCGCGCTGCTGTGCTACGAGCGCGATCCGTCCGGCTGCCACCGTGCGCTGGTCGCCGACGCCGTCGTGCAGCTCGCCCCGTCTGTGAACCTCCACCACCTGCGCTGATGTCCGGCCCGATGGGGTCGCGCTAGCTGCCCGCACCGGCGGCCCGTGCTCGTGATCCGCGCCGACGGCGGGGCGTGCTTGACAGCCACTCCGCGCTCACGAAGGGTCGCAGCAACGGGGGCGCTGGACCGACGCGATGAAGGGAGCCGATCATGGGCGAGGTCGCCTACACCTCGAAGGTCTCGGTCGTGCGCGACCAGGGCCCACAACGCCGGGCATGGCTGCCGGGCCGCGAGGAGCCGATCGCCTTCGGGGTCCACGGCGCGGTCGCCGAGCACTACGGCGTCGACCCCGACGATTCACCGCCGGAGGCGACCACGCTGGACTACCTGGTAGCGGCGGCCGGTGGCTGACTGACCGGCACCTTCGGGGGCGCGCTGGAGGCGCGCGGCATCCCCGCCGGAGGCGGTCGTCTCCGGGCCGAGATCACCGGCGAGATCGAGCTCGACGGCAAGACCCTGGTGGTGAAGCGGATCCACGCCGCCTACACCCTCGACGTCGAGGCCGACGCCGATCGCGACCGCATCGAGCGCTCGCACGACATCCATGCCGAGCGCTGTCCGGTGGCGCGCTCGATCCGCGACGCGATCGAGGTGACCACCTCCTACCAGCTGGTCGACGCCTAGCCGTCGCAGATCAGGACCGGAGCGGACCGCCTGCACCAGGTGGGAACCTGGCCCATGGCGACGACGTCCGACCCAGCGATCCGCTGCCTGGCACCTGAGGGTGGACGTGATGGGCGGTCCTGTGACGCGTTGGAGGGTGATGCGCGTGAAGAGGGTTCGAGGTGCCACGCTGCACGGCGTGTGGGTGGCCGCCGCGCTGGCGGCGATGCTGGCGGCCTGCGGCGGGAGCGACTCGGGCTCCGACGATGACGTACCGGTGTCCGAGACGATCGAGGACGTCGACTACTACTTCGCCTGCGGCAACGAGGTACTGGAGCTCCCGGACGGGCGCCGCTTCTACCCCTTCGAGGACCAGGACGCGGTCGATGAGGGCAGCTACCTCAGCGCGCCGACACCACAGGCACCCTCGACGATCCTCGCTGCGACGACGCTCGCGGTGCCTCCGCCTGAGACCGGCGA
>JBKGZF010000244.1:0-4380 GCA_046545715.1 Nitriliruptoraceae bacterium
GGCTGCTGCCGTGTGGTGGCCGCCCGGCGACGCGTCGATGACCAGGTGCCGACGACGAAGCGGCGCGCTGGGTATGGTCGAGATGGTGGGTCCGGGAGGAGAGGGAGCGCATGGCCGATCACGGTGATCGCAAGACCCGGCCGACGAGCGCGGACGTGGCGGCGTACCTCGACGGGGTCGCCGACGACCGTCGGCGGGCGGATGCCTGGGAGGTGCTCGAGACGATGCGGCGGGTGACCGGTGCGCAGCCCACGATGTGGGGTGGCTCCATCGTCGGGTTCGGCCATCAGCCCTATACCACCTCCGATGGCAAGCAGCGCGACTGGTTCGCGGTCGGGCTCGCTCCTCGCAAGGCGGCGTTGACGCTGTACGGGCTGACCTTCTACGGCAGCAACGACGATCTGCTCGCGCGGCTCGGCAAGCACACCACCGGCAAGGGCTGCGTGTACGTCAAGCGGCTCGACGACGTCGACCGCGAGGTGCTCGAGGAGCTGATCGGACGCGCGTGGGAGACCAACCACGTCGAGGGCGGTCCGAGGTAGCGGCAGGCTGGACGCCCTCGGGCGCTCGCAGCACCGTCGAGGTCATGTCCAGATCGATGGTCTCAGCCATGGCCCGACCGGCTCGCGCATGCGACGCAGGACGAACACGAGCCATGCCAGGCTCACCGCGACGATCACGGCCCAGATCGCCGGCTCGCTCGGATCGGAGAGGCCCGTGGACGCGGCGACGAACGCGTTCATCGAGAGCAGGGCGAGCCCCAGCGTCAACGCCTTGACGAGGAGCATCACCGCCAGCACGGGCGCCATCGGGTGGCCACGCAGCAGCATCACTCCGGCGATGACGAGCAGCGGGAGCACGATCGCGAGGTCGAGCACGTGCACGATGCTCGGGATGTCGTAGGTGAACAGCCCGTCGGGGACCCCTCCTGGCCAGACCGAGAGGATGGTCACCAGCCACATCGTCGCGAACAGTGCGGCCAGTCCGATGAGGAACCACGCGAGCCCGCGCCGCGGGAGGTCCTCGAAGGCCCCCGCGACCGTCCGAGCTCGCAGTCGGACCAGGCCGTGCACCAGGCCGTAGGTCCCCAGGCCGATGCCTGCGATGTAGAGCAGCAGCGCGTCGTTGTACGGGGCGACGACGTACATCAGGTAGGTGTAGGCGATGTAGAAGCAGACCGCGAGCCAGACGATGTGGCCGAGGAGGTGGCCCGCCCGAGCCCGCATCCCACCCCCGACGAGGGCAGCGGCGGCGAGCAGGTTGACGACATCCTGTCCGCGCAGCGTCTCGGGCAGGGTGGGCCGGACGCCCTCCGGGGCCGGATATGCCCCGGTGACGAGGAGGCCGTACAACCCGGCAGCGACCATCACGCCGGCCAGGGTCAGGGTGTAGGCGAGCGGAGCCGGACGCCCCGGGGCATCGTCGGTGGGGCCTGGTTTCGGGGCCCGCGCAGACGGGCGAGCGACCGAGCTCACGGTTCGTCCTTCGGGCTGCGCGGACTGCGGACGAGCAACGCGACCAGGACCCCGATCAACGCCACCTGCGCCACCCGGATCGAGATGCCCCAGGTCTCGAAGGCCGGATCCCGCTCCGCGCCGACGACCACGTACATCCAGATCACCAACGCCTGGAGCACGGCCGTGCCGGCCCACAGCAGGCGGCCCGCGAACCGCCACAGCAGGGCAGCCAGGACCAGGAAGACGGCACCAGCGAAACCGAGGACCCCGAGCTCGCCAGGCTCCGCCTCGATGACGACGCTGAGCACGCCCGTCCAGATAAGTCCGTAGGTCACGGCGATCAGGGCCGCGATCCCCGCGGCAACGCGCCGCAAGGTCGTCGTCCGATCCGGGGCGGTGGTTGCATGGCCGGTGGTGGCCACGATCGTTCCTCCTCGACCGCGAGGGGGGCACACGGTTCTGATCCAGGCTGCGCTCAGCTTGTTCGGGTGGCCAGAGACCAAGTACCCGGGAATCGTCGCCTGGGCGGCATCCCCCTGGCGACGGCCGCCGATCACGGTGTCCGTGTGGGGTGCGAGCTCCCTCAGACGGTGCCGCGGCCGATGTTCACCTGGCTGCGCAGCACGGCTCCAGCCTGTCCGGCTGAGCGCTCGCGGAGCATCCCGTCGAGCACCTGCCTGAGCTGATCCCACTGGTCGGCCGTCAGACCGGCGGTCAGCTGCCCGGCGATGGGGTTGCTGGGCATGATCACCTCGAGGAAGTGCTCGACCGACCCGAAGGTCGCCTCCCAGGACACGACCTCGATCGTGGCCTGCTTGAGACCCACGGCCTCGAGCGTCCGCCGGAAGGTCTCGGGCTCCGCGAGCCGGAACGGTGGCGGCGGGTCGTCAGCTGGTGGGAGCTGGTTGGGGGCGACGGCCCGCAACGCCCCCAGGAAGAACCCGACGAACTCGACCTCGGGCAGCGGCCCGAACGTCCCGACGACGACCTGGCCACCTTCCTTGGTGACCCGCGCCATCTCGTTGAGGCCACCGGTCAGGTCGGGGAACAGCGAGACCGCGTTCAGTGACACGGACACGTCGAAGCTGTCGCTGTCGAGGTCCAGGCAGGTGCCGTCGCCCACGTCGGCATGGAGGGTGGTGAGCCCATCGGCCGTGGCCCGTGCCCTCAGACGCTCGACCATGGTCGGGGCGATGTCGATCGCGAGGACGTCCGCGCCGGTTCGGGCGGCGGGGATGCTCAGCGCCCCGCTGCCAGCGCCGACGTCGAGGACCTGGAGCCCTGGCCCGAGGTCGAGGCGTGCGACGATCCGGTCGCCGAACTCGAGGTTGTGCGGGGTGACGTGCCGGTCGAACCCGTCTGCGATCGCGTCCCAGGCGTCGCGGATCTCGATCGGGGTCGGTGCGTGCGTCGTCATGCTGCGTCCCTCCTGCTCCCTCATGCCGGGTCCTTCCCCGTGTCGCGGTGGAGCCCGCGGTCCAAGACGTGTCGAAGCGCCCGGACGAACGCGTCCGGCTGCTCGGCAGCCGGGTCGTCGCGCGCGCCGTCGATCACGTACAGCGGCCAGCCGTAGCGCTCGCTGGTCCGCTCGGCGGCCCGCACCGGGACCTGGAGGTCCTCGCGTCCGTGGATCAACGTCGTGGGGATCGCGATGCGAGCGAGATCGTCGGACGGGATCGGTGGGACGCCGAACCGCGGCATCAGCGAGCGCAGCGCTGTCTGGCTCTCGGGTCGCTGGGCTCGGTCCAGCGCGTAGTCGCGCAGGTCCTGCCACACCTCACCGAACCGCTCGCCGACCTGGTCGAAGTCGACGAAGCACGCGTTGAAGAGCCGGTCGCGCGACTCGGGGGTCGGCTTGGCCATGAACCGCACCATCGGTACCGCGAAGCGCAGCTTCGGCCGGAACCACGCCAGCCCCAGCGTGTCGACCAGGACGAGCTGGGCCAGGCGATCGGCGTCGTGGACGGCGTACCTCGCCGCGATGCCGCCGCCGAGCAGGTGGCCGACGAGGACCGGCGGGGCGTCGCACGTCGTGTCGATCAGTTGATCGACCCACCGCAGGACGGTGTCGGTGTCGAGCTCGCCGTCGATATCCAGCGAGCCGCCGTGACCGGGGAGGTCGGCGACGACGACGCGGTGGGTCCGGATCAGGTCGTCGAGCACCGTGAGCCAGACCGCCCAGTGCTCACCCTGCCCGTGCAGCAGGACCAGCGGCGGGCCCTCGCCGCCCTGCATGATGTTGGTGGAGATCCCGGCGAGCACCTCGCGGCGCTCGGTCAGGGGTGCGGCAGCGAGCAGTCGTGCACGGCTGCGCTGCGCGTCGATGGTCTCGCCGTCGGTCGGGGTGGACATCGCTCGCTCCTGGGGGTGGCGACCGCCTCGAGCATCCACCCGACCCGGCGGCAGCCGCTTCGGACGAACCACCCATCTGCCCACAGGGAGGTCAGATGGGTAGAAGGGTGTAGACAGACACCCGCGGAAGCGCCCCTGGTCCGACCAGGTCGGCTGCGGCCCAGAGCAGGTCCGCTCAGGTCAGGTCGTTCTCATAGGCCCAGGCGGTGGCCGCTGCACGTGACCCGACCCCGAGCTTGAGGAACATGTTGCTCAGGTGGCGCGCGACCGTCTTCTCGCTGATCACGAGCACATCGGCGATCTCGCGGTTGGTGGCCCCGGTCGCGACGAGGCGGAGCACCTCCACCTCGCGGGGGGTCAACCCACCCGGCATCACCTGCTCGCGGGGACGCGAGAGCTCGTTGACCTGCTCGAGCGCGGGGGTGGCCTTCAGATGCTTGAAGACCTGGGCAGCCGCGTCGAGCTCCATGTCCGCGGCGTCGTGGTCACCGAGCTGCCGATAGGCGTGCGCCAGTCGCAGGCGGACCTTCGCCGTCTCGTAGGGGGCGTCCAAGGACTGCCACCTCTGCCA
>JBKGZF010000245.1:0-4374 GCA_046545715.1 Nitriliruptoraceae bacterium
CGATCGGGCGCACCTGACCCGGCGGGCGCAGCAGCGCAACCGCGACGCGGTCGAGCTCGCGCGACGGCTGCTGACCGAGGGGGTGCCGGTCTACGGCCGCAACACCGGGGTCGGTGCGCTGCTCGACGACGACATCGCGAGCGTCGAGTCGGTCGAGCACTCCCGTCGGCTGCTACGCAGCCACGCCAGCGGCACCGGTGCCCTGCTGCCCGCCGAGGTCGCACGGGCCACGCTGGTCGTGCGCGCGAACCAGCTGGGGGCGGGCGGTGGTGGCATCGAGCCGCGGCTGCTGCAGGCCCTGGTCGATGCGCTCAACGCCGGGCTGGCGCCCGCCCTCCACGAGATCGGCTCGCTCGGCATCGGTGACGTGACCACCCTGGCCGAGGTGGGGCTGGCCCTGCTGGGCGAGGGTCGGTGGCTGGGGGACGGCCCGACGCTGCCGCCCTCGCCGATCGGGCCCGGTGACGCGATCGTGCTGATGTCGTCCAACGCCTCGACGCTCGGCGAAGCGGCCGTGGCCACCCATCGGCTCGACACCGTGCTGCGCTCGGCGGAGGCGGTGGCGGCCGTCGCCTTCCTCGCTGCCCGGGGGGATCCGGTCGTGCTCGACGAGCGGGTCCAGGCCGCACGTCCACACCCCGGCCAGGCGGCGGTCGCCCACCACCTGCGCGAGCTGATCGGTGAGGGCCTGCCACCGGCCCGTCGACAGGACCCGCTGTGTCTGCGCTGCCTGCCGCAGGTGCACGGGGCGGTGCGCGACGCCCACACCGACCTGCGCGGCGTGCTCGCCGTCGAGCTCAACGCCGCCGGGGAGAACCCGTTGCTCGATCCACGAGCGGGGGAGGCGCTGACCAGCGGCAACTTCCATGGCGCGCCGCTCACGCTCGCGCTCGACCAGGTCCGCGCCGCGATCGCTCAGACCGCCGCGCAGTCGGTCCAGCGCGTCTCGCTGCTGCTCGACGGGCGCACCCCCGGCCTGCCGTCGTTCCTCGCGGCCGATGAGCCGGGATCCTCCGGTGCCATGATCCTGGAGTGGACCGCGCACGCCGCCCTCGCCGAGCTGCGGGCGTCCGCGGCGCCCGTGGTGGTCGGGGCGAGCGTCGTCGCGCGGGGCCAGGAGGATCACGTCAGCGCGAGCTCCCAAGCGGCCCGTCAGCTCAGTCGCACCGTTGAGCACTACCTCACCGTCCTCGCGGTCGAGCTGGTCGTCGCGGTCCGGGCCTTGCGGCTGTCGTCACGGTGGCCGACGACCGAGGCCGGCCGTGAGGTGGTCGACCTCGCCGCCGGCCGGCTGCCGGGCGAGCTGCGTGACCGGGAGCTGTCGAGCGACGTCGCCCTGGCTGCCGAGCTGCTGCGCACCGGCGAGCTCGCAACGACCGCGCTCGGCGTGACCCCACGTGGCACGCGGACGAGCGTCCGGCCGGACTGAGCCGGTGGCCGTGATGCGCACCTCGCCGACCGGTGGCTCGCACGGGCCGCACCCGGCGATGCGTCCGCTGCCCCCGGCGACTACCGTACGCCGCCCGTCGATCCCGAGGGCCGTGTGGAAGTCGTCACCAAGAAGCGGATGATGATCTTCTCCGGGACGTCGTACCCGGCGCTCGCCCGCGAGGTGGCAGACCACCTCGGCATGCGCTTGGGTGAGGTCAAGCTCTCGCAGTTCTCCAACGGCGAGCTCTACGCCCGCTTCGCCGAGTCCGTCCGCGGTGCGGACGTCTACGTGATCCAGTCGCACGTGTCGATCCCGGACGGGATGAGCATCAACGACTTCATCATCGAGCAGCTGGTCATGCTCGACGCCCTCAAGCGTGCCTCGGCCAAGCGCACCGTCGCGGTGATCCCCTACTACGGCTACTCGCGGTCGGACAAGAAGGCGCTGTCGCGCGAGGCCATCGCCGCACGGATGGTGGCCGACATGTACGAGTCGGTCGGCGTGGATCGGATCATGTCGGTCGATCTGCACACCGGCCAGATCCAGGGCTTCTTCCACGACCCCTTCGACCACCTCACCGCGCTGCCACTGCTCAAGGGCTGGATCGAGGACAACACCTCAGCCGACAACCGCGTGATCGTCTCTCCGGACGCCGGGCGGGTGCGCCTGACCGAGAAGTTCGCCGGCCACCTCGGCTCCCCGATCGCGATCCTGCACAAGCGGCGTGACCCCAGCCGGCACAACGTCGCGGAGTCGCTCGACGTGATCGGTGACGTCGAGGGGCGCGAGGTCGTGCTGATCGACGACATGATCGACACCGCCGGGACGATCTGCGGGGCCGCGACCCTGCTCAAGGAGCGCGGGGCCCAGCGTGTCATCGCCTGCGCCACCCACCCGCTGTTCTCCGGGCCGGCCGCCGAGCGGCTCGTGGCCTCGGAGATCGAGAAGGTCGTGGTGACCAACACGATCCCGATCCCCGACGAGCGGCGCAGCGACAAGCTCGTCGTGCTCTCGATCGCGCCGATCCTGGCCTCGGCCCTGCGCGCGGTGTTCGAGGACCAGTCGGTCTCCGAGATCTTCCAGGGCGAGAACGTCTAGCCCGTCAGGCCGGCGGTTGCCGCCGCCGTGAGGCAGCGGGTAGCATCGATACAAGACGGCCCGCACTCCGCGGGCCGTGCGTGTGTCCGTGCTACCACCGCACACCCGGACGACCCCGCCACGCTGCCGGATCCTTAAACGGTGCGTCCACGGTGCCCGGTCCGCTGCCGGCACACACCCCGCGTGACATCTCGCCGCCGTCACGGTGACCGACCCACGTGCGGGACCTCCATCCGTAGGAGCACGACCGATGGCTGATCAGGTCCGACTCACCGCCGAGCGCCGCGACGATCTCGGCAAGGGGCCGACCCGGCGACTGCGCAAGCAGGGCCGGGTGCCCGGCATCATGTACGGCTACGAGGTCGAGCCGACCTCCGTGCACGTCGATGCGCTCGAGCTCTACCACACCCTGCACACCGAGGCCGGGCTCAACGTCCTGATCCGCCTCCAGGTCGACGGCGAGACGAACCTGACCGTGGCCCGCGACCTGCAGCGCCACCCGGTCAAGGGTGACCTGCAGCACGTGGACTTCATCGCGGTCAACCGCGACGTGCCGATCTCGGTCGAGGTGCCGATCCACCTCCTCGGGGAGGAGGATGCCGGCTCCGACGGTGGGGTGATCAACCACATCCTCTACACCGTCCCGATCCTGGTGAAGCCGCTCGAGGTGCCCAACTACTTCGAGTACGACATCTCCGAGCTGGAGATCAACGACGTCGTGCGCGTCGAGGACCTCGCCGACCAGCTGCCCGAGGGCGCCGAGTTCGACATCGAGGAGTGGCGGACCGTGCTGACGGTCAACCCGCCGATCTCCGAGAGCGAGCTCGAGGCGCTCGAGGAGGCCGCCGGCCAGGAGCAGGAGGAGCCGGAGCTCATCGGCGAGGAGGCCGAGCCGTCCGAGGAGGAGCCGGTCGAGACCGACGAGGGCGACGAGGACTAGCAGGTCAGCTCGCGGCCACCGGCCACCGCATGGTGGCCGCGCCGCGAACCGGGAGGTCGACGTGGCCGACGACCGCTGGCTGGTGGTCGGGCTCGGCAACCCCGGCGAGCGCTACCAGGGCACCCGCCACAACGTCGGAGCGGACGTGGTCCGCTCCCTCGCGGCACGCGCCGGTGGCACGCTCAAGACCAACAAGCGGGTGCGCTGCGAGATCGCCGAGGCGACGATAGAAGGCGCGAAGATCGTGCTGGCCGTGCCCACCAGCTACATGAACCGCTCAGGTGGGCCCGTGCAGTCGGCCGCCGCGTGGTACAAGGTGGCAGACGAACGGGTGGTGGTCTGCCACGATGACGTCGACCTCGAGGTCGGTGTCCTGCGCCTCAAGCGCGGCGGTGGGACCGGCGGACACCGTGGGCTCGACGACATCGACCGAGCGCTCGGCTCCCGGGACTACCTGCGGGTCCGCGTGGGGGTCGGTCGACCACCCGGGCGCATGTCCGCCAAGGACCATGTGTTGCGACGTTTCACCCCAGCGGAGCGCGAGGTGATGGCCACCGTGATCGAGGACGCCGGCGAAGCGGCGCTCGGACTGGTCATCGACGGCCTCGAGCCCACCCAGAACCGCTACCACGCGGCCGGCTGACCCACCGGACGCGGGCGCGAGGAGGACCCCGTGAAGGAGAAGATCCACCAGCTGCGCGAGGTGTGGCAGCAGCTGCGCCAGCTGGACGACAAGGCCGTGCTGCTGGTCTCGCTCGGTGGGGTCCTCGGCCTGTTGGTCGGGGTCGGCGTCGGCCTGCTCTCGCCGGCGCTGACCGAGGTGTTCATGGCCGTCTTCGGTGTGAGCTTCGCCGTGCTCGGTGCCCTGCTGGTGTTCGCGCGACGGGCCAAGAAGGCCCAGTAC
>JBKGZF010000246.1:0-4362 GCA_046545715.1 Nitriliruptoraceae bacterium
GTCCAGGCCGCCAGCGCCTCGGCCTGCCAGCCGCGCAGCTCGAGCTGGGCCAGCCGCCGACGTGAGGCGGCACGCAACGCGTCCTCGCCGTCCTGCTCGGTGGGGGCGGACGGCGCCTCGGCGGGGGCGGACGGCGCCTCGGCCGGGCTCCCGGCCAGGGTCCAGCGGGCCTTGCCGGCGTCGCCCGTCGCCGAGAACCGCGGGTCGGCGGCCAGGGTCCGCTCCACCGCCGCCCGTGAGACCCCGTGACCGCCGGCAGCCCGGACGGCGGCGACCAGGTCGCGCACCGAGGCGTCGCCGCGCTCGGCCAATGCCGCCTCGAGCAGATCGGCGACCCTCACCGCGACCGCCGCCGGCTCACGAGGGCAGCGCGAGCTGGCCGTCGGCGTACTCGGCGATCCCCTCGCCCACCAGCTGGTCGGCGATCCGCTGGGCCCGTTCGGGGTCATCGGGCCAGCCGGTCACGTCGGCGACCCGGGCGAGCTCGACCGGGCCGGTGCGCAGCGCCTGGACCAGCCGACCGCGGCCCTGCCGGTCGGAGCCGGCGAAGCGCGACTGCGCCACGGAGCTGCCGGCCGTGCCGTCGGCCGGATCGGGGGCGGGGAAGCCGTCCTGTGCCCACCGGCAGTGCTCCACGATCGGGCACGTGGAGCACCGCGGCTGGCGTCGCAGGCAGATGGTCGCCCCGAGGTCGAGCACCGCCTGGTTCCACGCCCAGCCACGTCCCAGCGGTACCTGCTCATCGGCGAGCTGCTGGGCACGTCGGGGCGCGAGCCGCTCACCGGCGATCGCCCGGGCGAGGAACCTCGCCGCGTTGGTGTCGACCACCCCGTGGTCGCGCTCGAAGGCGAAGGCCAGCACGGCCCGTGCGGTGTAGGGCCCCACCCCGGGCAGCGCCAGCAGGCCGTCGAGGTGGTCGGGCAGCCGCCCGCCGTGCTGCTCGACGATCGAGGTCGCCGCACGATGCAGGTTCACCGCCCGGCGGTTGTAGCCCAGGCCCTCCCAGGCGGCCACCACCTCGCCGACCGGCGCGGCCGCGCAGCTGGCCGGGTCGGGGAAGCGCGCCAGGAACGCGGAGTAGCGCGGCACCACGCGCGGGACCTGGGTCTGCTGGAGCATCAGCTCGGAGACCAGCACCGCCCACGGGTCGCGGGTGCGACGCCACGGCAGGTCGCGGTGGGCACGTCCGCTCCACTGCAGCAGCCGCTCGTGGAGACGCGGGCGGGCCGGCGCATCGCGGGAGGTGGGCACGGCGGCGTCCGATCGCTTCCGGGCGCAGAGGGCGCGCTCAGTCCTCGACCGGGGTGACGTAGATCAGGTGGGCGCGGTCGGCGGGGATCGACAGCTGGTGGCCGGCGATGCGGATCTCGACCGCGTCGTCAGCGGTGGTCACCTCCGCGCGCTCGCCGGCGACGGTGCCATGCTCGTGGAGGATGTGCATCACCGTCTCGTCGGCCTGGAGGTGCTCGGAGATCGAGTGCAGCATCACCGAACCGTCACCGAACTCCGAGAGCGGCACGACGTCGTCGCGGACCTCGGCCATGCCGGGGATGGGGTTGCCGTAGGGGCTGGTCACCGGGTTGCCCAGGAACTCGATCAGCCGCTGCTCGACCCGGTCGGAGATGACGTGCTCCCAACGGCAGGCCTCCTCGTGCACGTGCTCGTGGGCGACGCCGAGCACGTCGACCAGCAGCCGCTCGGCCAGCCGGTGCTTGCGCATGACGTGCTCAGCGCGCTTGCGCCCGACCTCGGTCAGCGCCACGGTGCGGTCCGCCTGCAGCTCGAGGAGGCCCTGCTCCTGCAGGCGCGCGACGCCCTCGGAGATCGACGGGGCCGAGAGGCCCAGCCGCTCGGAGAGCCGGGCGCGCAGGGCGGGGATCGCCTCCTCCTCGAGCTCGAGGACGGTGCGCAGGTACATCTCGGTGGAGTCGATCAGGTCGTGCACGTCGTCCTCCCAGCCGTGGCCCGTCGAGGATAGCTGCGACCATGGTCATCTGGACGGCGTCGCGGCTCGGACACCGTCCAGTCCGGCCCCACCGTGCGGTCGCCGCATCGCAGCGTCGTCCGCGGCGGATGCGCCCTACGAACCGACCGGACCCACGAACCGACCCAACCAGCCGATCCGACGATAAGGAGCGCAACGATGCCGACCACGATCATCGTCGGCGACGGCCCGGCCGGGCTCTCGGCCGCGCTGCTGCTCGCCAAGAACGGCCACGACACGGTGGTCTACGGCCAGGACCAGACCCTGCTGCACCACGCCCACCTCTACAACTACCTCGGCCTGGCCGAGGTCGACGGCAGTGCGTTCCAGCAGGTGGCGCGTCAACAGGCCCGCGACGCCGGGGCACGGCTGAGCGAGGCCGAGGTGACCGCGGTGGCCGCCGACGAGCACGGGGGGTTCACCGTCACCACCACCGACGGCAGCGACTCCGCGCGCTACCTGGTGCTCGCCGGGGGCCGCCCCGCGGCACGACTCGCCGCGGCGCTCGGGGCCACCAGCGAGGACGGTGCGGTGCTCACCGACGGCGACGCCGCCACCTCGGTGCCCGGCGTCTACGCCGCCGGGCACCTGGTGCGACCCGAGCGCAGCCAGGCGATCATCTCGGCGGGCGACGGCGCCAAGGCCGCCCTCGACATCCTCTCGCGCGAGGCCGGCAGCGACGTCCACGACTGGGACACCCCACCGCAGTAGCCCGCCGCACCACCGCCGCGGCCACGGCGACGGGGCGGATCCGAAAAGGACCCGCCCCGTCGTTGCTGTGGACGCTGGCCGGCGAGCCGGCAGCGCTACTCCTCGCTGCCGCCGTCGTCGCCGTCGCCACCCTGGTCGTCATGGTCGCCGCCACCGGCCATCTGCACCGGGGGCACGTCCGGCGCCTCCGGTGAGTCGACCGCGCGGAAGGTGACGCTGTCGGACTCCTCGTCGACGTCGGCGACGATCAGCTGACCGTGACCGAACTCGCCGAAGAGGATGCGCTCGGAGAGCTTGTCCTCCACCTCGCGCTGGATCGTGCGCCGCAGCGGACGCGCGCCGAGCTGCTGGTCGTAGCCCTTCTCGGCGAGCCAGGCCTTGAGGTTGTCGGTGAGCTCGACGTCGAGGCCCTTGGTGCGCAGCTGCGCCTTCACCCGGCGGATCATCAGGTCGACGATCTGCTTGATCTCGGCGTGGTCGAGCGGGTGGAAGACGATCGTGTCGTCGATGCGGTTGAGGAACTCCGGGCGGAAGTGGCGCTTGAGCTCCTCGTCGACCTGCCGGCGCATCTTCTCGTAGAGCGAGTCCTGATCCGCCGAGGCGAACCCGACCGTCGGGGCCGTGATGTTCTTGGTCCCGAGGTTGGAGGTCATGATCAAGATCGTGTTCTTGAAGTCGATCGTGCGCCCCTGCGCGTCGGTCAGCCGCCCGTCCTCGAGGATCTGCAAGAGCGTGTTGAACACGTCGGGGTGGGCCTTCTCGACCTCGTCGAAGAGCACCACCGAGAACGGCTTGCGCCGCACCTGCTCAGTGAGCTGGCCGCCCTCGTCGTAGCCGACGTAGCCCGGCGGCGAGCCGATCAGCCGGCTGACGGTGTGCTTCTCCATGTACTCCGACATGTCGAGGTGGATCAGCGAGTCCTCGTCGCCGAAGAGGTACTCGGCCAGGGTCTTGGCCAGCTCGGTCTTGCCGACCCCGGAGGGGCCGAGGAAGATGAACGAGCCGGAGGGCCGCTTGGGGTCCTTCAGCCCCGCCCGGGTGCGGCGGATCGCCTTGGACACCGCGGAGATGGCCTGCTCCTGGCCGATGACCCGCTCGTGCAGCGAGTCCTCCATGTGCAGCAGCTTGTCGCTCTCCTCCTGGGTGAGCTTGAGCACCGGGATGCCCGTCCAGGTCGAGAGCACCTCGGCGATGACCTCCTCGTCGACCGTCAGCACGGTGTCGAGGCCCTCGGAGCGCCACTCGTCCTCGCGGCGTCCGCGCCGGTCGATCAGCGCCTTCTCCTCGTCGCGCAGGCCGGCGGCCTTCTCGAAGTCCTGCGCGTCGATCGCGTCCTCCTTGGCCTGCCGCGCCTTCTCGATCTCCTCGTCGAGGCTCTGCAGGTCGGGAGGGGTGGTCATCGAGCGGATGCGCAGCCGGCTGCCCGCCTCGTCGATGAGGTCGATCGCCTTGTCGGGCAGGTAGCGGTCGGAGATGTAGCGGTCGGCGAGCTCGGCCGCGGCCATCAGCGCGTCGTCGGTGATGGTGACGCGGTGGTGGGCCTCGTAGCGGTCACGCAGCCCCTTGAGGATCTCGATGGTGTGCTCCATCGAGGGCTCCTCGACCTTGACCGGCTGGAACCGGCGCTCGAGGGCGGCGTCCTTCTCGAGGTGCTTGCGGTACTCGTC
>JBKGZF010000247.1:0-4356 GCA_046545715.1 Nitriliruptoraceae bacterium
ATCCGGAGCTGCGCGAGCTGATCCCACGTGACCGCCGCGAGCCGCACGACCCGCGCCGCCTGCTCGAGCTGGTCTTCGACCGCGACAGCGTGCTCGAGCTCACCCGTGACTACGGGGGTTCCTCGATCACGGCCTTGGCGCGGCTCGACGGCCACCCGGTGGCGGTGATCACCGAGGACCCGGCGGTGCTCGGTGGCGGGATGACCGCCGCGGCCGCGGACAAGGTGGAGCGGTTCGTCGACCTCGCCGACACCTTCCACCTGCCCATCGTGCGTCTGGTCGACCAGCCGGGGTTCGTGGTCGGCGTCGATGCCGAGCGTGCCGGGACGATGCGTGCCGGTGCGCGGGCGCTGGCGGCCCTCTACCAGGCGACCACCCCCCAGTTCACCGTGGTGGTGCGGCGGATGTTCGGCGTCGCCGGTGCGGGGCATAGCGCCCACCACCGCGCCCAGGAGCGCGTGGCCTGGCCGAGCGCCGACTGGGGCTCGCTCCCGCTCGAGGGCGGCATCGAGGCGGCCTACCGCCGCGAGCTGGAAGCTGCTGACGATCCGGCCGCGTTGCGGGCTCGGATCGATGCCCAGATGGAGCAGATCCGCTCGCCGCTGCGCACCGCCGAGCGGTTCGGCATCGAGCGCATGATCGATCCAGCCGAGACCCGCCCGATCCTCACCGGCTGGGTCCGCAACGCCTACCGGCTCCTCGGCCACGACCTCGGGCCGACCATGCGGGGGATGCGACCGTGACCTGGATCCTGTCGTGAGCGGGGGGCAGCTCGCCCGACGGTTGACCACCGCTGACGCGGTGATGATCGGGCTGGGTGCGATGATCGGCGCGGGGGTGTTCGCCGCGCTCGGCCCCGCTGCCCGGGCAGCCGGCGCCGGCCTGCTGCTCGGACTGCTGATCGCCGCGGTGGTCGCCTACGCCAACGCCGCCTCCTCAGCACAGCTGGCGGCGCTCTACCCGCAGTCGGGTGGCACCTACGTCTACGGCCGTGAGCGGTTGGGTGGCGTCTGGGGCTACCTGGCCGGCTGGGGGTTCGTGGTCGGCAAGACCGCCAGCTGCGCAGCGATGGCGCTGACGTTCGGCGCCTACGCCGCCCCGCAGCTGGCCCGACCGCTCGCCGTCGCGGTGGTGGTCGCCCTGACCGCGGTCAACGTGGCCGGGGTGCGCAAGACCGCGGGGCTGACCCGTCTGATCGTCGCCGTCGTGCTGGCTGCCCTGGCCGCGGTGGTCGTCGCCGCCCTGGGCGGAGGCGAGGTAGCGCTGTCCAACCTGCGCATGACCGACGGCGTCGGTGGCGTCTACGGGGTGCTGCAGTCCGGCGGGCTGCTGTTCTTCGCCTTCGCCGGCTACGCCCGCATCGCCACGCTCGGCGAGGAGGTGGTCGAGCCGCGCACGACCATCCCCCGGGCGATCCCCATCGCCTTGGGGCTGACCCTGGCCGTCTACGCCACGGTCGCGCTCGCCGCACTGCTGGCCGCGGGGCCGCAGGCCATCGCGGCCGCGGACGCGCCCCTGGCCCCGGCCGTCGAGGGCGGTTCGCTGGCTGTACTGGCCCCGGCCGTGCGCATCGGCGCGACCGTCGCCAGCGCCGGGGTGCTGCTCTCCCTGCTGGTGGGGGTCAGCCGCACGACCTTCGCGATGGCCCGCGACGGTCACCTGCCCGCGATCCTGGCCCGCGTCTCCTCGCGCACACAGGTCCCCGCCGCCGCTGAGCTGACGGTCGCCACGGTGGTCATCGTCGTGGTGGCAAGCGGCGCGGAGCTCGGCGAGGCGATCGGCTTCAGCTCGTTCGCGGTGCTGTTCTACTACACGATCGCCAACGCCTCAGCGTGGACCCTGCGCGATGATGAGCGCCGCTGGCCGCGCTGGCTCGCCGGCATCGGCGTGTTCGGCTGCATCCTGTTGGCCGTGACCCTGCCGCCGCGGGCGGTGCTGGCTGGGGCTGGCGTGCTTGCCCTGGGCCTGCTGGTCTACGCCGTCCGTCACCGCAACGGGCGGCCGCACGGGCGATGATCCCCGCCGCGGTCGCTGCGTTGCGCTGCCCCCACTGCGCGACGGCGCTCCACCTCGACGGTGACGCCCTTGGCTGCGAGCGTGGCCACCGCTTCGACCTCGCTCGGCAGGGCTACGTCAACCTGGTGGCCGGCGCAGGCACCCGCCATACCGGCGACGACGCCGCGATGCTCGACGCCCGCGAGCGGGTGTTGACCGCCGGGCTGTTCGAACCCCTGCTGGCGGCGCTCGCCGAGACGGCCGACGCGGCACTGGTCGACGCTCCGGCCGACCGTGATGCGGTGATCGTCGACGTCGGGGCCGGCACGGGGATCCAGCTCGCCCGGCTGGTGGCCAACGACCACCGCCGGGTCGGCATCGCGATCGACGTCTCCAAGCCGGCAGCGCGACGAGCCGCGCAGGTGCATCCGCGCGTCGCGGCGGTGCTCGCCGACGCCTGGCAAGGGCTGCCCGTCGCCGAGGCGGGCGCTGACCTGGCCGTGGTCGCCTTCGCGCCGCGCAACGGCGCGGAGCTGACGCGCATCCTCGCGCCACACGGGCGTCTGCTCGTCGCAGTGCCAGCTCGTGGCCACCTCCGTGACCTGCGCGAGCGGCTCGGGCTGCTGGAGGTCGATGCGGACAAAAAGGAGCGGCTGGCGGTCCAGCTGACCGAGCATCTGGAGCTGGTGGCCGACCGCACCGTCGCGTGGCAGCAACGCCTGGAGCCCTGGCAGGCCGCCGATGTGGTCGCCATGGGCCCCAGCGCCCACCACCTCGACGTCGCAGAGGTTGCCGCGAGGCTGACCGGTGTCGGCGATCCACCCCGGCTCGACGGCGACGTGCGGCTGCTGACCCTGGCCCACCCCGATCGTCGCTGACCGAGGTCAGGCCGCTCCGACCGGCACCGAGCGGCGACGACCACCGATCGTCGCGGCTGGCATCACAGCCAGTAGGTAGGCCGCCACCGATCCGGCCCAGGCGAGGGAGTAGCCCACCTCCGCGATCACCAGGCCGGCCAGCGGTGGGCTGAGCCACAGGCCGAGGTAGAACGCGGCCGCCATCCAACCGGTGGCACGACCAGCGGCGCCTGGCGGGCTGATCCGGACCACCGCGAGGAAGGCCACGACCGGCCAGGTCGTGCCGGTGGCGCCGAACAGCACGGCTCCGACCAGGATCCACATCGGAGCCACGCCGCCGGCCATCAGCACGAGGATCGCGACCGCCGCCCCGAGCGCGAAGCCGACGAGCAGCCGTCGCAGGTGACGATCGGGGTCACGCAGCACCGCTCCGATGGCGAGCCGACACAGCAGTGCCGTACCGCCGTAGATGCTGGCCGTCGCACCGGCCGCGGCCACGCTCATGCCCCCGACATCGACGGCGAACGTCGGCAGGTAGGCGAACACGACCGCCGTGCCCGCGCCCATCGCACCTGCATAGACCGCCAGGGCGAGTAGCGCCCCACGCGGGGCACGCGCCGAGGTGTCGGTCACCGGCCTCGGCGGCGCAGCAGCTGCCTCCCTGCTGCGATCGTCGGCGGGAGCGCGCACCGCCAGGAAGGCGCCGATGACCGCCAGGCCCGCCGCGATGCGCAGCACGCCCCGCCAGTCGAGTCCCAGAGCGACGGCCGAGGCGAGCGCACCGGCTACCAGTGCCCCGGCCTGTACCCCCGCCTGCGCGATGCTGACCAGCTGCGCCTGCACCCGTGGTCGCGAGGCGGCCGCGGCCCACCGGTTGGTGCCGGGGTTGGCGAACGCCATCGCAGCACCCGCCGGGAGCATGGCGGCGATCAGCCCGACCCGACCGGTCGCGAACGACGCGGCCAGCAACGCCGCGCTGACGGTCAGCTGCAGGCCCACACAGCTCCGGCGCGGCCCCAGCCGGTCGACGATCGGTCCGGCGAGCGGCGAGCCCACCACACCCGCGACGTACAGAGCCGCGAAGACGAGACCGAGATCGGCCGGACTCACCCCCAGGTCGTCGCGCAGCTGCGGGCCCAGGGCACCGAGCGCGAACTGGGGGAAGATGCCGACGAACAGGGTGAGCCCGAGCGCGGCCGCCCACCACCCGCGCCCGGGCCGCCGCCAACTCACCGGTTGGGCTGTCCGTGATCGCCGTCGGATCGCAGGGAACCCTCGGCAGCACCTCGCGCAGGCGCACCAGTCGGTCGCTGCTCCACTCCGGCTACCTCCCTAGATCCGATGCTGCTGCGGTATGCGGCTCGCATCGCGCAGGCGGGAAGGTAGACGTGATGCTGCCTACGCGAAGCGGCAGGACATGCCATGAGGCGCTGCCCCGATATCGAGGTGACCGGGGCTCAGCCCTCCTGGGAGGCGGTGCGCCGCGCACGGCGCTGCTCACGCC
>JBKGZF010000248.1:0-4351 GCA_046545715.1 Nitriliruptoraceae bacterium
CATCCCGGGCCGCCGTCTGCGCGGGGTGGCCATCCGGCACGTCGAAGACGCTGTCAGCCGGATGCGTCGTTCCGGGCGACGCCGACCACGCCGCCACCGTCGTGGTCGCGGCTGAGAGGACGCTGAGAATCGGGCCGGCGTCGTGATGCGGCGGCACCTGGTCGTCCCTGCGCCCCTCCCATCGCCGGGCAGTGCTCTCAGCCGGCTCTCAGGAGCCGGGCGCACGGTTGACCGTCGAGCCCGGGTTGCCGTCAGCCGGCGAGAGGGATAGGTTAACTGAGTGAGCACTCAATCAGATAGGTCAGCTAGCGGTCCGCGGCAGCGCGCCCGGGCGCTACCACCCGAGCAGCGGCGTGCGTCGTTGGTGGCCGCGGCGCTCCCGCTGGTCACCGAGCGCGGCAGGGCGGTGACCACTGCCGAGATCGCCCGCGCCGCGGGGGTGGCCGAGGGCACGGTGTTCTGGGCCTTCTCCACCAAGGAGGAGTTGCTCGACGCCTGCGTCCACGAGGTCACCCGTACCGACCGCTTGCGCGCTCGGATCGAGGCGGCCGCCCGACGTGACACCCTCGAGGACCGGCTGCTGGCCGTCGCCGAGGCGCTCGAGGCGCACCTGCGGCGCGCGGTGCCGCTGGTCCTCTCCCTGGGTGCGCCGGGCACCCACCACCGTTCGCAGGAGCGAGGGGGCATGGTGGCCGTCCTCACCGAGGCGGTAGGCCAACTGCTCGCCCGCGAGGTGGAGGCGGGCCGGATCGTGGCCGAGCCGGCCGTGGCCGCCCGTGCCCTGGTGGGGCTGGTGTTCGCCGCGGTGTTCCAGCAGGCCCATGCCGGCATCGAGCCCGCAGCTACCCACGACCTCGTCGCGATCTTCCTGGACGGGGTGCGCCCCCGGGAGGCCGACCGGCCATGAACGACGCCACCCCGGCGATCAGAACGGCGTCGCTGACCCGCCGCTACGACGATGTCGTGGCCCTGGACGGCGTGGACCTCACGGTCGAGCCGGGCAGCGTCGTCGGCCTGCTCGGCCACAACGGCGCCGGCAAGACCACCCTGGTCAGGATCCTCACCACCCTGCTGCAGCCCACCGACGGCACCGCCGAGGTGTGCGGCTTTGACGTCACGGCCTCGCCGACCGAGGTTCGCGCGCGCATCGGCCTCACCGGCCAGTACGTCGCGGTCGACGAGGCCCTGACCGGCCGGGAGAACATCGAACTGGTCGCCCGTCTGCTGGGCCTGCCACCGGCGCAGGTCCGCGCCCGCGCCGGTGAGCTGCTCGCCGAGCTCGGGCTCGACGACCACGGCGATCGTCTCGCCCGCCGCTACTCCGGCGGCCTGCGGCGCCGGCTCGATCTCGCCGCGAGCCTGGTCAGCCGCCCCGAGGTGCTGTTCCTCGACGAGCCCACCACCGGTCTCGACCCGACCAGCCGCCAGCAGCTGTGGGAGTCGATCTCCCAACTGGCCCGCAGCGGCACCACCGTGCTGCTCACCACGCACTACCTCGAGGAGGCCGACCGTCTCGCCGACCGCATCGTGCTGATCGATCAGGGCGCGATCGTCGCCGAGGGCACGCCGTGGGAGCTCAAGCGCCGCGTCGGCGGCTACATGATCGATCTCACCCTCGCTGACACCGGCGAGCGCGACCGCGCCGCGCAGGCGCTGCAGACCCTGGCAACCGCCCCGCCGGCGGCTTCTGGGGAGCGACGGCTCTCGGTACCGATCGCCGACACCGAGACCGTGCTGCCCGCCCTGCGCAGCCTCGATGCCGCCGGCGTGACCGTGGCGGGGCTTGAGGTCCACACCCCCACGCTCGACGACGTGTTCGCCGCGATCACCGGGCAGGCCGCCGAACGCGAGAGCACCCAGGGCAGCGACGACCCGACCGCCCATGAACGCACGGCAGCACGTCGCGGCCCACAACGACGCCGGCGCGCCGGCGGGAGGCAACGCGCATGAGTCATGAGCCCACACCGGGCGCCACGGCGACCACACTGGATCCACGACGCGGCGCCGAGTACGTGATCCACAGCGTCGGGCTGACCAAGGACTACGGCAGCCTCAGAGCCGTCTCCGGCGTCGATCTCCAGGTCCCGTCCGGCACGGTTGCCGGGTTCGTTGGGCCCAACGGCGCCGGCAAGACCACCACGATCCGGATGCTGCTCGGCCTGATACGCCCCAGCGATGGTGCCGCCCACGTGCTGGGCGAGCCGATCGGCCACCCAGAGCGCTACCTCAGCCGGGTCGGGGCGATGATCGAGGGCCCGGCGTTCACTCCCTCGCTGTCGGGACGGCGCAACCTCGCCGCCCTGTCGGTGCTCGGCGGCCACGACCGCGCCCGCATCGATGAGTTGCTCGAACTCGTCGGCCTGACCGGACGGGGATCCGATCCGGTGCGCGCCTACTCGACCGGGATGAAGCAGCGGCTGGGCATCGCCGCGGCCCTGCTCGGCGATCCCGACCTGCTGGTGCTTGACGAGCCGACCAACGGGCTCGACCCGCCCGGCATCAAGGAGATCCGCCAGCTGCTGCGCGACCTCGCCGACGGTGGCATGACGGTGTTCGTCTCCAGCCATCTGCTCGCCGAGATCGAACAGATCAGCGACTGGCTGGTGATGATCAAGGCAGGCCGGCTGCGCTTCCAGGGCCCGGTCAGCGAGGCCATCGCCGCACAGCGGCCCCACCTGCTGGTGACAGCCGAGCGGCATGAGCAAGTAGAGGCCGAGCTCACAGCGGTCTGCGCCGAGCACGGCCACGCCGCGTCCCCCGGACAGGAGGGGCGTCTGGTGGTCGAGGCCCCGCACGACTTCGCCGGCGTGCTGAACCGCGAGTCCGCCGCACGGGGCATCACGCTGGTGGAGCTGCGACGCGAGAGCCCGAGCCTCGAACAGACCTTCTTCAACATGCTGGAGGAGTCATGATCCGCGCCGTCTTGTCACAGTGGGTACGCCTGTGCCGCCGCTCCGTCGTGCTCGGCTGGGGCGGCGCGGCCGTCGCCTTCAGCGTGCTGGCGACGTACCTGACCCTGCGCGGCGTCGGGAGCGACTCGGGCGGCGGCATGGGGTCGCAGACGAGCTTTATGGCCGCCGATCTCGCCGCCGCCGACGGCATGGCGATGGTGCTCGGGGTCACCGCGATGTTCCTGGGGGTGCTCACGCTGGGGCTCGTCGCCACCCTGGTCGCCAACGAGTACTCCCACGGCACGATCCGCACGCTGCTGCTCGAGCAACCCCGAAGGCTGCGGCTCCTCGGCGGCCAGCTCATCGCCATCGCCATGTTCACCGCGGCCGCGGTGGTGGTTGCTTCTCTGGCCGCGACGGCGGTGGGACTGGCGATCGCGCCCGGCCAGGGGGTCGATACCGCCGCCTGGCTCACCGCGGAGGGCTACGGCGCACTGGCAGCCTCGATCGGCAATCTGATCCTGTCCACCCTGGGCTGGGGCATGATCGGCGCGCTGCTGGCGGTGCTCCTGCGCTCCCCCGCGCCGGCGGTAGCCGCCGGGGTCGCCTACGCCCTACCGGTCGAGATGCTGCTCTCCTCCGTCTGGGATGACGCCGCCCGGTGGCTGCCCCGAGGTCTGCTCGACGGTCTCGCGGCCGGTGGCACGCCGCTGGTGTCCTACGGGCGGGCTTCGGCGTTGGTCGCGCTGTACACCGTCGGTGCCCTGACGGTCATGGCGGTGCTGTTCACCCGCCGCGACGTGACCGCATGAGCGCCGCGACGCTGGGAGCTCGTAGACACGCAACCGTCGGGCTACGGACGGTGCGCGTCCTCGCCTGGCGCAGCCTGCGCAAGGTGACCCGCACCCGTCAGCTGCTGTTCTTCTCGCTGATCCAACCGATCGTGTTCCTGACCCTGTTCAGTCAGGTGTTCCGTTCGATCGAGGACACGCCCGGCTTCCCGTCCGGCATCACCTACATCGACCATCTGGTGCCGGCGATCCTGATCACCTCGATCGCGACCTACAGCACCCAGTCGGGGATCTCGATCGCGACCGACCTCACCAGCGGGGTGATCGACCGGTTCCGATCGCTTCCCATCCCTCGAGCAGGGGTGCCACTGGGCCGTAGCGTCGCCGACCTCGTGCGTAGCGCCGTCCAGACGGTCGTGATGATCGGCGTGTCGATGGTGGTGTTCGGCTTCCGGTTCCACGGCGATCTGGCCGAGGCCGCTGGGGTGCTTGTGGTCGCCTCGCTGTTCGGTTGGTCGCTGTCATGGCTCTACATCGCGATCGGCACCGCCACCCGCAACGTCGAGGCGACCCAGATGGCTGGATTCCTGGTGAACTTCCCGCTGATGTTCGCTTCAAGCGCCTTCGTGCCGTCGCGGAACCTGCCGGACTGGCTCGAGACGTTCACCG
>JBKGZF010000249.1:0-4329 GCA_046545715.1 Nitriliruptoraceae bacterium
GGCGACAGGGCGTTGCTGAGTCATCCCACCGAGACCCTCGAGACGCTAGGCCGCGAACCTCACGTCCCACCCCCACACAACCATGAGGGCGTTGTTCACATGCGCCAGCGACGGTCGAGCCGGCTTTGATATCGTGTGATACCGCTACCGAAGGGGTCGCGCATGACCGACGTGCTGATCCGCGACGTTCCAGACGACATCGTCTCCGCGATCGAAGCGAAGGCCAAGCGTCTCGGCCTCTCCCGGACCGAGTATCTCCGTCGGCAGATGGTGCGTGTCGCCTCGACTTCCGATGAGTCCGTCAGCGTGGAGTCGCTCCGCCAGTTCGCCGAGACCTTCGCCGACCTCGGTGATCCCGAGGTCATGCGCGGGGCGTGGGAGTGACCGACTGGCTCATCGACAAGTCGGCTCTGGCCCGTCTCGGTGACGCCGTCGATGGGCAGACGTGGGCCGAGCGGATCGAGCGGGGGCTGGTACGTGTCAGCACCGTCACTCGGCTGGAGATCGGGTTCAGCGCTCGCACCGGAGACGAGCTGCGGGCGGGTCTGCGGCGGCCACCACTGGCCTCCATGCCCGTGGAGTACCTGACGCCAGCCATCGAGGACCGCGCCGTCGAGGTCCAGCAGCTGCTCGCTGACCGGGGACACCACCGCGCGCCAGCGGTGCCCGACCTGCTGATCGCGGCGACCGCCGAGCTGGCCGGCCTCGCGGTCCTCCACCACGACAAGGACTTCGACCTCATCGCGCAGGTGTCCGGCCAGCAGCTCGAGCGGCTCCGTCTCGAGCAGTAGCCGGCAACGGGCGTTGCGCACGGGCTTCCGAGCTTCAGCGGGGATCGGTGTCGTAGGCGTTGCCGCGGTGTCGGATGGCGATGACCCGCACGGTCTTGTCATCGCGTAGTTCGTAGATGATGCGGTAGATCCCGACGCGGTAGGACCGCAGGCCAGTGAGGCAACCACGAAGCTCATGTCCGAGATGCGGGTCACGCTCGAGTTCGCCGAGCGCATCGATAACCGCATCGGCGAGCAGGAAGTCGAGCTCTGCCAACGCCTCTCGAGCGGTACGGGTGAGGTAGACGCGTGCCACTACGCGCGAGTGCGGGCAGCGTGCTGGGCGCGGGCATCATCGAGAGATGTGATCTCACCGGCGGCCAGGTCATCGAGCCCCCGCCGGATAGAGACGAGCGTGTCCTCGTCGGAGAGGATCTCCGCGGTCTCCTCCAGGGCTTCGTACTCGTCGACCGGGACGAGGACCGCGGCAGGACGGCCGCGCCGAGTGACCGTGACATGCTCGCGACGATCGGCCACCTCGTCGAGGAGATCGGCGAGGTGGGTACGGAACTCCCGGGCGGGGACGGTCTTCGACATGTTGGCGAGTGTACCTCGTTGCGTACACACAGAGCGTTGGGCCTCTCGCATCCTCCCGGTAGCGACCGGGCTCCAATGGGCGCGCTTGCCAGATGGTTCCCCTGGACACCAGCCTCGACCGCGAGCGTGCCGCACCGCCTCCCCGGAGGCGGATGCGTCGTCCTGACTACGGGGATGTGCCGGGCGTTTCTGACCGGTCTCGTTCGTCGTGTGCTCTGCGCCGAACAACACGGTTGCCACTTCGATGGCACTGTGACACCACCGAGGTGGCAGGCAAGGAGACTCCATGACCGTCACCGTGAAGGTGGACGCACAGGGCCGTGTCGTCATCCCGCAGGCAGAGCGTGAACGACTGGGTCTGCCTCAGGGGGGCGCCCTTGAACTCGTCTCGACACCCGAAGGTGTGCTGCTTGAGCGACGCCATCAGGCCACGGTCACCTCGGGCGAGGACGGGCTTCCGACGGTCACGCTCAACGCGGTCAGCACCGTGAGCAACGCCGACGCGATCGAGGCCATCCACACCCAACGAGATGACCGGTGATCGACACGTCTGTCATGGTGGCGGGACTGGTCACCAACCACGAGTTCCACACACTCGCCCGTCCCCACGTCGCCGCCGCTGCCCGCGGTCAGGTGCCAGGGATCGTCCTCGCAGAGACCTGGGCGGCGCTGCGCCGTGCACCATGGCACCTCGACGCGCGCACCGTCGAGGCGGCCCTGGTTCCGTGGAGCGACGAGCACCGCATCGTCGTGACACCGACGTCGGCCTACCTCGAGGTCCTGCGCACGGGCCGGTCGGTGTACCTCGACGGGAACGTGCACGACCTACTAATCGCCCTGACATGCCGGGACCACGGCCTCCCGCTGACCACGCTCGACCGACGTCAGTCCACCCTCGCAACGCAACTCACCGGACTGGACACAACGCTCCTACTGCCCGCCGAGCAGCCATGAACGGTCGCGCCGTCGGAACCAGGTCCCGACGACTCGCACGGGTAGCGATTGGGGCGTTCCTGACCGGTCCGTCGCCCTGTCCGGGCGCTGCTTCGATGGCGGTCCTTCGCTGCGAGGACCGCGGTGAGGAGGCTGGATCGGCCGGGGGCCGGACGGCTACAGGCTCACCCCCAGGTAGCCGACGCACGATCGCCCGAGGTTGCGTGATGCACCCCCGACGTGCCGAGGGAACCATGGCCACCCACATGCGCCTCCAGCGGTGTGCCTCGCGTGGCTCGTGCGGGGTCGGGTGCTGCGGCCTTAGGCAGACTGGCTGATCCGGGGTGGATGCTCATCAAGCGCGACCTCACGCACCGCCTCGGTACGGCTCTGGACGTCGAGTCGCTCATAGATGTTCTCGAGGTGCTTTCGGACGGTGCCCACCGAGATCCGCAGCGCCTGTGCGATCTCTTTGTTGGCCATCCCGAGCCGGACCAGCTGCAGCACCTCTCGCTGGCGTTCCGTGAGCGCAGCATCCTGGTGTGGTGGCGTGATGGTCCGGGCCAGGAGCGGTCCGATGTGCGGCATGAGCAGGGTCATCAGGAACCGCTCACGTTCCCCGAAGCGTCCCCCGCCTTCGCGTGCGAACAGCAGACGACGTGACTGCCCGGGAGCATCCGGGTAGCTGACCAGCAGTTCGTCGCTGACCCCCTTGAGAACCTCAGACATCGGGTGCTGCGTCCACTCGCGAGCGGTGTAGAACTCGCTGATCGAGACCACGACCGGCGCCTCGACCCGGTCGGGCAGCGAGCACGGCTCACAACGCCAGTACCAGCGCCAGAACGGCTCCCTGTCTTCGGCTTCCAGCTGTTCGGGGCTCGTGAGCTCGCGTTCGCCCTCAGCGACCCGCTGCGCATGGTGCAGCCGACGCCCCGCTGTGTCGTGCCGGTTGAAGGCCACCCAGTCGCACCCGATGAGTTCCTGCAGGTCATCCAGGACGTCGAAGACCAGCTCCGTCCCGGCGGTCCTGGTGGCGCAGCGGTCGACGACGTGGCGAACCGCTGAGGTCTCACCCGCATCGAGAAACGTGGCCGGCACCTGCTCCTCCTGACCTCTCCATCACCATACGTCGAACGTCGTATTCCGTCACGGGAGGTGCCCGCAGACACTCGTGTCGATGGCGTCCGGATCGGCCGGACGGATCACTACGGAGGAAGCACGATGTCCACGACGAGGGTGACGATCCGAGGTCTCGTGGTCGCGGCAGTGCTCGGGCTGGCCAGCGCCTGCGCGACCCCCACGACATCCGACGCACCAGCCGATGCGACGGAGGAGGAGGCACCAGAGGGACCGGAGGAGGAGACCTCAGCGGAGGCGGGGGACGACGACCACGTCGACCTGCCCGAGGAGCGCTACCGGTCGGAGCTCGAGTGCCTCCGCTCGGGAGAGTTGCGGCCGTGCTGACTCGCGGCGGATCGCTGCAGGAGGGCGGGAGGGCGGATCGGCCCTCCCGCTGCAACCCCTTGACACGCTCTAGACGCGTGCTGACATGATGATGAGCCAGGACATCCGGCACGGGAGGCAGCGCCGGTCGGCTCGAGTTGCACCTACGCGTCCTGGGACCCCTGGAGGCGATGGGGCCGACGGGTTGGTGGCCCTTGGAGGCCCGAAGCAGCGGACGGTGC
The DNA here is from genome assembly GCA_046545715.1 of Nitriliruptoraceae bacterium. Lineage (GTDB taxonomy): Bacteria > Actinomycetota > Nitriliruptoria > Nitriliruptorales > Nitriliruptoraceae > SKTG01. Next base: position 3,986 of record JBKGZF010000249.1, read on the forward strand.
TCGCGCTGCTCGTCCAGGTGGTCGCTCGGGTGTCCGTACTGACGAGCTCACCCTCGGCGTGCACCGGGAGGTGCCGCCGGCTCGGCCACGCCGGGCCGTCCAGTGGCCGGCGAGGAAGCGCTCCAGCACGTCGTAGGAGGACGCACGGACTTCGGCGCTATCCATGGCATCTCCGATCAACGGACATGCTCAGGACTTCGACCAACATGCCCTCCAACAGCAGCGCCACCACAGACCTTCGCCGCAAGGACCGCATCGGCGCAGCCGGATCGGACACGGGCCGGCCGGCTACCGATGCAGGTCCCAGCCGACTGCCGTGCGGGCATCGGCGTGCCGTTGCAGGG
>JBKGZF010000250.1:0-4305 GCA_046545715.1 Nitriliruptoraceae bacterium
GTCACCACCAGGCCATCGTGGACGGTCTCGCGCGGTGGGGTGCCGGCGCGGAAGGCCTCGACCATATGGCGGTCCTCGCTCGTGTAGCCGTAGGTCATGGCCTCGTCCTCGAGCAGCGGCATCAGCCCCTGCTCGGCGTTCTGCTTCTCGACGAGGTCCTCACCCTCCTCGCCCTGGAGAGCGCGGCTCAAGAACACCTTGGCGGGCGTGTCGAGGCTGTTGACCTGGGCGGAGTACTCCGGGCCGAGCAGCTCGAACGACAGGCGCAGCCCGGCGCCGACGTACGACCACGAGGTGGTCGCCTCGGACACGACGATGTCACCGTCACCGTTGAGGTAGTGGACCGTCGCGCGCGCGTAGTCCTCCGCCGGACGGGCGCGGTAGTCGACCTCGCCGTCGTACTCCTCGCTGAGCTGATCCGCGTAGCGTGAGCGGGTCCATTTCAGCCCGGCGATGCTCGCACTGACCGAGACGGGTCGCAGCCACTTGGATGCGGAGGTGCCGGGTGGGGTGAGCAGGAACCGGCCGGCCTCGAACGAGTGGCACATCATGTCGCTGAGGACGCCGCCGCCCTGGTACTGGGCATCCCAGAACCAGGCGCGATGGGGGCCGGAGTGCTCCTCGGCGCTGCGGGCGAGGTAGGGCGCGCCCGCGAGCGCGGCCCCGCGTGCCCAGACGATGTCCTTCGCGCGGGTCAGGCCCGGTGCGAACACCTGGTTCTCCAGGTACCCGCCCAGGATCCCGGCATCCTCGATCGCCTGGATGATCCGGCGCGCCTCGGCGACCGTGCGCGCCAACGGCTTCTCGATGGCGATCCCGGTCAGCTGCGCGCGACCGGAGGTCACCTCCTCGCAGATCGTCTCGATCGTCTCGACACGCACATGGTTGGGCGTGGTCACCCAGATCGCGTCGACCCGCGGATCGCGCACCAGGTCGACCAGCTCATCGTGCGTGGTGGGATCGCCGACACCGAGCTCGCGGCAATGATCGGCCAGTTGCGCGGCGGTGTCGGGGTTGCGGCTCTGCACGGCGACGATGTCGCCATGCCGCACTCCCGTCCAGGCCTGGGCATGGAAGTTGCCGATGAAACCGCTTCCGACGATGCCGACACCGAGCGTCTCCATCTGGTCTGCCTTTCTCTGCTTCGAGGGCCTTATCGGACAGGTCGCTACTGGCGGAGTCGGCGCTGCCGGCCGTAGAGCGACAGCAGGACCACGAGGATGATCCCGTTGACCACCTGCCGGCCCGCCGAAGGGATGTTGAGCACGACGAGCAGGTTGGTCAGCGTCTGCAGGACGACCGCACCGATCGCCGTTCCGAGGTAGCCGCCGATCCCACCGGCGAGCGTGGTGCCGCCGATCACCACCGCGGCGATCGAGATCAGCTGGTACTGGTCGGCGATGTTGATCGAGGCGGTACCGGTGAAGCCCACCAGCATCACCCCACCGAGCGCCGCGAAGAGGCTCGCGCTGACGTAGAGCAGCACGAGGTTGCGTTGTACCGAGATCCCGGCGAGGTACGAGGCCTCGCGGTTGGCCCCGAGCGAGTACACCCGCCGCCCGAAGGTCGTGCGTCGCAGCAGCCAGATCGTGAAGACGGCGACGACCAGCCAGATCCACACCGAGCCGCGGATCCCTCCGATCGTCGTGGAGTTCACGATCTGCCGCAGGAGGACGGGGGCGCGACCTTCGGGCTGGCCCCCGGAGTAGACGCGCACGATGCCGGTGATCACCGCCACCATCCCCAGCGTCATCACCAACGGAGGGATCCGCAGGTAGGCGACCCCGATCCCGTTGGCAAGGCCGATCAGCGCGCAGTAGGCCAGCGCGGCACCGATCGCCAGCAGCAGCCGCTGGTTGTCGCCCTGGCTGACCTGCGCGAGCACCACCGCGGCGAAGGTGGCGATCTTGCCGAGGGACAGATCGATCCCCTCACCGCCACCGAGGATCACGATCGTCTGTCCGGCGGCGATCACGCCCAGGAAGGCGGCGATCCGAAGGGTGTTGATCAATGAGCCGTAGGAGGCGAACCCCGGGGCCACGAGGTTGCCCACGAGGAACAGGCCGGCCAGCACCAGCAGCGAGAGGACCACGGGGTTGCGCAGTAGCGTGCGCCAGTCAGCCTCGACGACGCGCTCGCGAAGTGACGCCTGGCTCATCGTCCCCTCCCGCGTTCCGCCCACAGCCCGGCCAGGGCAAGGGCCAGGATCACCAACAGTCCGTCGATCAGTTGGCGCACGTCGGTCGGGGGACGGATCGCGACGAGCAGGCTGTTCAGCAGCTGCAGGACCATCACCCCGATGATGGTCCCACCGGCGCCGCCCGCCCCACCCGAGAGCCGGGTACCGCCGATCACCAGGGCGGCGACCGATCCGAGCGTGAGACCGGCACCTGCCAGCGCATCCGCCGAGCCGCTGTTGGCCAGCATCGCGAACGAGGCCACCGATGCGTACAGCCCGCCGATCACGTAGGTCATGATCTGTACCCGGGCCACCCGCACACCGGTGGCGAACGCCGCCTGTTCGTCGCCACCGACGGCGTAGACATGGCGGATGAGACGGGTCTGCTTGAGCACCAGCCAGCTCACGGCGAGCCCGAGCAGCAGCCAGGCAGCGATGGGGATGCCGAGCAGGCTGTTGCGGTAGCCGCTGACCATGCTCTCGGGCATCCGGGGTGCTGCCTCGGCTCCCGGCGGCAGCACGAACAGGGCGAGCCCCGCCCAGATGAAGCTGGTAGCGAAGGTGGCCACGATCGGCTGCAACCGGATGATGGCGACCAGCAGACCGTTGACCAGACCGCACGCCGCGCCGGTCGCGAGACCGATCAGCATCGCCGTGCCGAGCCCGACCGGTTCGACCATCGACACCGTGACCACGCTCGAGAGCGTCGCGATGGTCCCGATGGACAGATCGATGCCACGCCCGAGGACGATCACCGTCTGGCCCACGGCCACCGCCGCGAGGGGGATCACGTTGGCGAAGATCGAGCGGATGTTGAACGCCGTGAGGAAGTTCTCGGCGATCACCAGGTTCACGACCAGGGTGACCGTAAGGATCGATGCCGCCGTCGCGACGGGCAGCCGTCCCTCGAGCAGCCACGACCGCGCATCGCGCAGCATCGTCGTGGTTCGCACCGTCGGGCCCTGGCTCATGATCCGTCCACGTTCAGCGAGGTGGCGATGAGCCGATCGTGGGTCAGCTGCGACCCCGTGAGCTCATCGACCACGCGTCCTTCGAAGAACACCGCGATCCGGTGGCTGAGTGCCAGCAACTCGTCGTCGTCGCTGGAGTTGAGCAGCACCCCTACGCCGTCGTCGACCAGCCGTGCGATGACCTCGTAGAGCTCCTCCTTCGCGCGCACGTCGATGCCCTTCGTCGGGTCGTCGAGCAGCACCACCCGCGGCTCGGTGAGCAACCACTTGCCGACCACGACCTTCTGTTGGTTGCCGCCGGACAGCGTCATCACGCCGTCGTCGAGCTGCCCGTAGGTGATCGCCAGCTGTCGGCCCGCCGACTCGGCGGCGGCTACCTCGCGCTGCTGTGAGAGCACCCCCGGGAACCGGGCGCGCGCTCGCATGCTGGGCACGGTGAGGTTCTCGAGGATCGGGCGGACCGGCAGCAGCCCCTCGCGCCCACGATCCCCCGGCACCAGGACGATGCCGTGATCCACCGCCTGCTTCGGCCGGTTGATCGTGACGGGGTGTCCGTCGAGCTCGATCCGACCCGAGCGCACGGGCACGGCACCGAACAGGGCGTTGAGCAACGCCGACTGCCCCTGACCGGCCAGTCCCCCCAGACCCAGCACCTCGCCCTCGTGCACCTCCAGCGAGACGTCGTCGAGCTGATCGGTCGAGAGCTCCTCGACCTTCAGCCGCACGAGCCGCTCACGGCGCACCTGCTCCGCATCCGCGAACTCCGAGCCGATCGCGCGGCTCGTCCCGCTGAGCTGCCCGACCATCATCTCGACCAGCTCGGGCTCGTCGACCTCGGAGACGGTCACCGCGCCGGCGACCTCACCGTTGCGCAGCACGGTGGCCCGGTCGCAGACGTCGAAGATCTCGTTGAGTCGGTGGGAGGTGAAGATGATCAGCGTCCCGGCAGCGCGCAGCTCGCGGATCACCTCGAAGACGACCTCGACCTGGGCGCTGTAGAGCGAGGCGGTCGCCTCGTCGAGCACCAGGACATCGGGTTCGCGGGCGACGGCCTTGCCGATCTCGACCAGCTGCTGCTCGCCCGGCGGCAGCGAGCCCACTCGCACGTCGAGCGGGAGCTGATGGCCACGGAAGCCGCCTCGGAAGCGTTCGAGC